>CAMBQS010000316.1 GCA_945870015.1 Desulfocicer vacuolatum DSM 3385 | reverse complement strand
GATCAGATCGGGGAGGTCATCCGGCGCGAATCATCAACCTGGCCTCAGGGTACCACCATCACCAAGCTCATGGATCAGGCCAAGGATATCCGTCTGATGGTGGCGGATCTGGAGAACAATATCATTTCCGGACTGATTCTGCTGGTTGTGGTGCTGATGTTTGTCATGGGTTTCCGCAATGCGCTGATCGTCAGCATGGCGATTCCCTTTTCAATGCTGATTTCGTTTTCGGTGCTTCAGATGCTGGGCATTACCCTGAACATGGTGGTGCTCTTCTCGCTGACCCTGGCGCTTGGAATGCTGGTGGACAATTCCATCGTGATCGTTGAAAACACCTATCGTTTCATGGAGCAGGGAGTTCCGCGCGTGGAAGCGGCCATGAAGGCCACCGGCGAGGTGGCCTGGGCGGTGATCAATTCCACAGCAACAGCCCTGGCTGCATTTTTCCCATTGATTTTCTGGCCGGGCATCATGGGCGAATTCATGAAGTATTTGCCGATCACCCTGGTGGTGACGCTCACTTCCAGTCTTTTCGTGGCCATGGTGATCAATCCGGCCTTGTGTGCATTCTTCATGAAAGTCAAGGGCCGCCCGACAACTGCGCTTGCCGGACTGCCGTCATCGGAGATCAATGACGAGCCTCCGATTGCTATCCGTGGAGCGCTGCTCACCATCTATGCATCCGTGATGCGCGCTGCCCTGCGTCACAAGCTGACGGTACTGGCGATCTCTTTTGTAGGCCTGATCATTATGATACAGCTCTGGGTATTGACCGTTGGATTGGAAAAACCAGTGGAGTTCTTCCCCAAAATCGACCCGAAGTCAATATACGTGAATATCGATCCGCCCGAAGGTTCGGATCTGGATTATGTTGACAAGATCGCCCGGCAGGTGGAGATGGCGGTCAGCGGGCAATGGCCTGACAACACCTTTCCGCCGCTGGCGGACTATGATCGTGCCTATACTTTGCATGAACACCGCAAAGTTGAAGGCGATACTTTTTTCGGCCCAACCGATTTGAACAATGTGGAACACATCTATGCCAATTCGGTTCAGGGAGGAGGCGGGTTCTCCTTTGACTCCAATAAGCCCAATCACATCGGCATTCAGTTCCTTGATTATGAGAAGCGTCTGACCCCGACAACCGCTGATGTAGAGAAGATCCGAAAACGGGTCGAGCATATTGCCGGAGCGCAGATCACCGTTGCACAGCAGGAGGAGGGGCCGCCTACCGGCGCGCCGATCAACATCGAGGTTTCGGGAGACGATTTTCGCCAGTTGGGCAAGCTGGCCGAACAGGTTCGCCTGGTTATCGTCAAGATACCTCATGTGGAAGACGTACAGGACAACTATGTTGCCGGTCTGCCGTCTGTGCGCGTTCGCATTGATCGTCAGAAAGCAGCCCTGTTTGACCTTTCCAGTAACGCTATCGGATCGGCGCTCAAAACCGCCTATAATGGTCTGGATGTTTCCACCTATTACGAGGGCGATGAGGATTTCGACATCGTGGTCACCTTGAACGAGCAGGACAGGCAGGTCACGGATGTGCTGCACAAACTGATGATCCCCACTCCTGCAGGCCCCATGGTTCCGCTGACCACACTTGCGCAGATCGATTACAGCGGCAGTGTGGGGGATATTGTGCGTATCGACCATGACCGTGTGGTGACGGTCAAGGCCTATGTGGATGAAGAACGGATACCAGGGGCGGTTGCCCGTGGACAGGCTGAAAAGCTGCTGTCCGGGTTTCCCCTGCCTCCCGGATACTCCCTCAAGTTCACCGGGGAGAACGAGTTCCAGAAGGAGTCGGAAGAGTTTCTCGGCAGGGCCTTTTCCATCTGCATCATGATCATTTTTCTGATTCTGGTGGCGATGTTCAACTCCGTGGCTCAGCCGCTGATCATTCTCACCTCCGTGGTTCTCTCTCTGGGAGGCGCTTTTCTGGGGTTGTTCATACTCCAGGAGCCTTTCGGAATCATTATGTGCGGTGTGGGAGTGATTTCGCTGGTTGGCGTAGTGGTCAACAACGCCATTGTTCTGATCGATTACATCAACCAGTTGCGACGGCGCGGCATGGAACTTGACGATGCGGTGGTGGCGGCCGGTGCCACCCGTCTGCGGGCCGTGATGATGGGCGCTGTCTGCACGGCGCTTGGAATCATACCGATGATTGCCGGGGTTTCATATGACTTTCATGAAATGGCCATTGCCTGGACCAGCGAATCGACCCTCTGGTGGCGGACCATGTCCACCCTGGTGGCCTGCGGTCTGATGATTGCCACCATGTTGACGCTGGTAGTCGTGCCCACACTTTACAGTCTGATCGAAAGCATCAAGGAGCAGATACCGGAGTTCGGCAAAAGAATCAGGATCAAGGTGTTGGGGGCTGTCGGGGCTAATTAAACGCTTGCCTCTTTTTTTGCGCCCGGAAAGCGTGCGCTGAGGCTGGAAGCGGATAAAACCATAAAATATCCCATATACAGGGCGAAAATATGGTGGAGTGCAAGAAAGCTTTCAAGTGAAAAGGCGATGAACACCGCATAGATAAGAAATGGTACGATGAGCCAGGCTTTTTTATTGAATACGCAGCCCATTCCTCCGACAAATGTAAACACGGCGTTGCTTGATCCATAGTCCTTTTGCAGCAGGAAATGATTCTGGTAAAGGTCCGGAAAATAAAGAAGAAAGGCCTCGACAAGCCCATGCGTCAGGGGATTGGATAAATAGAGGCCAGCCACGGTAAGCGCCATAAAGTGTCTGACCCCGAGTACTGCTTCAATATATGCGCCGAAAAGGAAGAAGCAGAGCTGGTCTCCGAAGAGATGAAAAAGATGATTGTGAAACAACGGCGCGATAAAAAATCCTTTTACGGTAACAGATCCGGGGATATAGGCGCTTTGAGCAAAAAGTTCTGAAAAATAAGGGTGGTGAACTTTGAGAATGTGGAGAAGAATGAACAGGCTCATGAAGGTGATTGTCCATCTTGTTCTTCTGGCTGCATCTTTGAAGGAGGTCAGAAACCTTTCTTCGCCCTTTTCAATCTGCATCATGCGCCTGGCGCTCTCTTTTATCTCAAGGTATTTGCCCCACTCGTTTGTGACGATGGTCTGGACGAGGTGCCACAATCCTTTTGGGAAATGCGCTTCGATGGCATATTTTAAACTCTGAATGAACCCGTTGCCGCTGGATGCAAGATACAGATCATCCCATCGCGTCGGGTTCAGTTTGTTTTTGAACTGATAATGTCCGGAGAAGTTGTAGAGCAACGAATGGTGCTCAAATAAAAAGTTCAGAAACGAGGAAGCAGGGCCGGTTTTTTTGATTCGGGAAAGCGGAGCCATGCCCAGCCTAACTTCCGAAACACCTTCACTGTGCAGAACCCTCATGGCTTCAATGATCAACAGTTCGTTCGTTCCGGCGCGGGCCTTTCCGGATCGTATGATGTCGTTGAAATAATACCCGATAATTTCTCCTTGATAGCAAAGAGGAACCGCCGTCATGAAGGCCTGTATTTCATTATGAATTTTTAAAAGAAAACAACGTTTGAATTCAAATTTAAAAAAAGGATCGACCTGATTCAGAAAGCCCAGCTCAAAAAGTTTGCTTTTTTTCCATTCTTCATGAATCTGCTCCAGACTTTTTCTGTAATGATCCAGTTCAGAAGAGGTGACCTCGACAAGGTTCGCCCCCCTTTTTTTCAATGTTCTCCCCAGCGGAAGAAAATCCAGCGGATTGGATTCAAAGTATTTGGACAGTTCGAAAATGGGTTCGCTGCCGATCTGCCAAACGGAAAAACCTTGATTCCCCAACACACCGGCCAGTTTTTCCCCGATGGGCAACAGCGTGATTTTTTTATGGTGGCTGTTTTTCAATTTCAGGATTTCATCGGCCCTGGCATCCTCAAGGCAATGGGGTTCGGTTGCAAGAACGATCTGATTCCCGAAATGGATTCCACGCGCCTGCCCTTTTTCGATTTGTATATGTTCGAGACCGGGATACATCGACATGAATGAACTGGTTCTGTTCCCGTATTCCATGAAGATATTCCATTCTTGTTCCATCAGTACCTCAGCATATTATACGGCATCATTTCCAAACGCATATGATCTATTGCATTACGGGGAAACCCACCACGCCTGTTATTCGTTATGGCCCTGTATTTCAATCTTTATTTCTTTTTTACTGTTTCATAAGTGAGGGCAAAAGGGATAAGATTCTGCTTTTATGCTTTTATGTAACATTGTAAGGAAAATTCGATTGTGTGTCAATAGTATATCTTATGGGACGCCCTTTACATTTTTACATTTAATATTTTTGACAATTCCAAACCCTCGTTCCGAACAACCTGCATTCCTTTTTTTACTGCAATACTCACAGTCGGAACAGCGATCTTCAGACGATCGGCCACATCGGTCATCGACATCCCCAGTTCACGCACAGCCCAGTAGCAGACGAGAATGCGGGCTTTTACGATGGTACGCTCTTTGGAAGCCACTGCAATTTCTTCCGGCTGAATCGAAAACAGGTCAGAAACCGCTTTAATAAT
>CAMBQS010000315.1 GCA_945870015.1 Desulfocicer vacuolatum DSM 3385 | reverse complement strand
AAGGCTGTACCACCGGGAATTGTCATCACCGGCAGGGGAGCAGGATCTCCGACCGCAAAGTGATATTCATCTGACCAGATAACCGTGCCGTTTGAATCTTCATATCCCACCTTCCAGGCATACACCATGCCGGCGGTCAAGCCGTTAACGCCATGCGATGTCAGACCGGATGCAGCTTCTGTTTCAACACTGAAGCTGGAATCATAATCATCGCAATAATAAGTTTTCCGGTCTTCTCGCCTCACAATCCAGCGCGAGCGGGTATGGTCGGCAATATTGGATGAGAAAAATTGATCCGCCCGGATGATAATGCTTTTCGTCCCGGATGGGAAAATCTGATCATCGTATGTATGCTCGAGGGCGCCATTGGCGATAAAAAAAGCCTCCACCTGAACATCATTATCCATGGAAATCTGGATTGGGGTTTCAGTGGATTCGATATTTCCCAGAAGCCAATGGTCAAATTGGTATCCAACACCAGGGGTCGGGGTCAGTATGAAGATGGTTTGATACGCAGCAGTCTCCGTGCAATCTCCAGGGCATTTGATATCTTCGATCTCCGAAGTCACCATGCCTTCGCCGGACACAGTGACCGTCAGCGTAAACAGATCTTCAAACTCATAACATCCAATATCATATGGCAAAACACGCAGTTCTCCTTCCAGATCATGAGTGACCGGATCACCGGCTCCGGAAGGAATTTGATACACTGAGTTTGAAGTGGGAGGAAGGTGATAATCATTGTTGCCCGGATCTACATACCCTGGATCCATGAAAATGTTGTTTGAGGCATAACCATCCAGGTTGATAGTATAAGCCGTTCCATTGCCGTAGAAATTGTTGTAGGCAACAGCAGAACCGGCGCTGACAGATGCAACCACATAGTTGATTCCATATCCTCCGAAATTTGTGATATTGTTATATTTTATATCCGCAACAATAGTGCTGACATCTCGATTTATATAAATGCCGTCTGTTGTCCCGCCATCGATGGTGTTGTGATAGATTCCGGAATTGTTGGTGTTTCCGGTGGAAAAAACTTGAATTATTATTCCATTATTCATGGCAGCGCCATAAATCAAATTATTGATGATTGTCGGTGAGGCTTCGTTCATGCTGGCCTCCACATAGATCCCGGTGATGTTGTCCGCTATGATGTTGTTCAGGATTTCCGGGGAAGCGTTATACACCCCGATCCCCCTGGAAAAATTTTTTATCGTCAGCCCTTCAATCCTGGTTCCGGTTGATGAGCTATTAAACAGAAAACCGTTATCCAGCCAATTGGCAGCGGTTGAACCCGTGCCATCGATCAGGGGGACACCAGCCGGCTGTCCCTTGATGGTCAGGTTGACTGGAACGATGAGTTCAATATTAGTTTCACCATTGGCCACACTGTAAGTCCCGGGTAATACAAAAAGGGTATCAGTATCAGCGGCTGAGGGGGTGTAACTTATTATTGCATGATGAAGGGTTTTCCAGGGAGCAGACGCGGAACCGTCTCCTGCAGGCGCACATGAGCCGTCAGCCACATCACAGCCATTATTAATATCCACATAATAATCCGCTGCAATTGCCGGACAGCAGACGGCCAGCAGGATGCAGAAAGGGATGATAATGAATAAGATATTTTTTTTTCTTGATGGGTTATATGGCATTTTGCCTTTTCTCCGGTTGTTCAAGTTGAATGTACCCTTAATCCATCGGCAAATAAAATTATCCACAATGAATTATTGCGGCAGCCCGGGCAGCCCGGGCAGATTTTCTTCCAGTTCCGGATTCTCAGGAGGGTCTTCCTCTGGTTTTTCAGGATCCCATGGCAGTTCCGGGGGTTCCGGCGGCGGCTCAAATTCCGGTGATAGAAAGTCCGGTTTTTCCAGCTCTTCAGCAGGGATGAGAAAGCCTTCTGTTCCAGTGTTTTCGGTGAGTGCATCCAGGGGAAGAAGCCCCTGCAAATCACCGGATGGCGAGGGGGTGCCTGAAGCAGAACCGGTATCTGTTTTTCCCTTATCTCCATCTTTGCTGCCGGACTTGTCTGCCTTGCTTTCATTGGATTCAGATGAACTGCCCGGATCTCCAGGCATATGGAATTCCTGTTTCAGAAGCTCGGCCTCCTGAGGTGAAATGTCCTGAGGCTGCTGCAATCCGCCTTCCGGAGCAGCGCTGGTACGTTGAAACGAGGAGAGGAGAACGGGCTTCAAATCCGGGGCATTCATTTGCACGACTTCCAGGCTGGTTTTTTCCAGAGTGGTAATTTCTGTTTTTTCATCTGTCTGAGCAATAATAAAATCAGAACCCCGTACCCCGGCTACAAAGGTTCCGGACTTTACGGTAAATGTGGATTTTTGAAATTTTACCAGTTTGGTGACCAGGAATCTGGCTTTTCCAATGGCCAGGCTTAAAAAGGAGGTTCGTTGTTTTTTCTGAGGATCATAGATGCTTTTGTTAATGGATAATTTTGTCAGGGAAGATATCGTCATTACACTTCCATCATTCAGCTTAAAGCGAGCGCGTGCTTTTTCGTCTGTGTACAGGGTATCACCTCTGAACAAAGGGATTCCCCGTTTGGCTTGAAAACCGGATAAGATACCCTGATGAACAACAATGACCTTTCCTTGCGTCAAAAGCATTTTTCCTACAGGTGCCCCATATCCATGTTTGAATTGCCCGGATAGGGTCAGACCTTTGGGAAGGATGGACTCAGATGCAGCTATACAGGGAGTGGACAAGAGAAAAATACCATCCTGAACAGGGAATACAAATGCGAAGAATATTACGATTTTTAGTAAGCGCCTCATATCATACTCCTGAACATGACAGTACATACCCCCTCTATTTTTTTTGTAAGGGCATGTTAAAATAATACGCCCGGTCAATAGCTTGCTGAAATTGAAAAAGAGATCTTATTGTCTTGATAGCTATACTCGGAAATATTGGAATCATTTTTGGTATATTTGTACTCGATACTTCCCGTTAACCATTTGTATAGAATTTTATGGGATAGGGATGTCATCAGTTCATATTTGAAATCATCCCGTTTTGTGTCGTAGCCGGAGTCGGTATGGGAATATTGTTTGCTGTAAACTTTTGCAGTTGGTGAAAAAAGTGTTTCCCAGGGCAGACTCCAGCTAGCACCGATCTTGGCTTGAACCCCGAAATATCTGTAGTCGGAATGATCGGTCGTGTTCTGATCCAATCCAACGCCTCCCAATAATGAAAGATTTTTATCCAAAATCCGGTAAAAGGCATCAATCAGAAATTGAATGTTCTGCCCACTTCTTCCGCTGGTGATATAATTGGTTTCATCATACAGCAAGAGTGAATAGCGGTTTGAAAATCTATCGGTAATGTTCCAGACCAGATCCATGTTCATCTGTTTTCGAAGCAAGTATTTTTCATTATCCAGCCAGTAGTAAGTTGGTTGCAGGGTAAGGCCAAGTATCCATGGATTGTGGTTATATCTGAGGTAGAGATTGGGAATGCTGCCCATGAGATTGTATTCTCTCAGATCAATATGGGCGGACTGGTAGTGGTTATAACCAATACCGGATGAAAGACCGCCATACCGGATCAGCCGGTATTTACCGGAAAAATAGGTTGTCAAACCAAAATCACCCTCATCCGCATATCTATCCTGATCCAAAGGTTCCAGAGCAACATTGTCATCGTATTGGACGCCGATTTTCAGATTCAGACGAAGCGGGTTCTCTTCTTTTTCAATTGCTTGTGCGGACTGTAACCATTTTTCTGCATTTTGTTTCAGTTCATCCTGTGCATGATCCGCTACCCATGAGAATTTTTCAATCGCCTTTTCCGTATTTTTTAACTGCATGTGACAGATCCCTGAATAAAAATATGTGTTTGGCTTGATACTGGGATTTTTATCCGCGGCTGTTTCAAAGTGTTCTATGGCATTTTGAAACTGTTTGCGCTTGTACATGCAGATACCCATATAATATTGAGCAAGAACATTGGACGGATTCTCCGTCAGTTCTTCGGCAAACAGGAAGGTAGCGGTCGGGTAAATACCCAGCCGGTATTGTACGATAGCCATATCATATTTCAATCCTTCCATCCTGGATTGCATCGACCATGCTTGATTCAGGGCTTTTTCCGCAGCCTGAAACGAATCTGTTTTGATATAGGTCTTCCCCAGATAATGATAATAATCTGCATTGTCCGGGTTTTCTTTTATGGCTGTTAAGAAGTTTTTTTTCGCACCTTCATAATCCCCATCTTCGAAGGCGAAAATGCCGAAATCAAAATAGGCAGATCCTTTTTGTCCGGCTGCACAGGTGGTTGTGAAAGACAATATCAGCAGAATATGCAATGCAAAGCAGAGTGAATAAGATAAATAAAGGGGGAATAACAGCTTTTTTTTCATACAATAGAAAGGCCGGTCAGATAGTGGCCCTTGAATCGTCCCTGGTCGATTTTATTAAAGTATTTGATTTTTGTGTTACAGCTTTTTACCGGCCGGGATGTATCCGAACTGTGAAACGTCATCTCATATACCTTCCCTACATCGAACTGCTGAACAAGTTCGGAATCTTC
>CAMBQS010000314.1 GCA_945870015.1 Desulfocicer vacuolatum DSM 3385 | reverse complement strand
TGAAATGATGGAAATAGAAGGAATCATCGGGCCTTCCGACGGTGCCAAACCACGGGAAGTCCTGGCGGGAAATTATGATGAGATTCCGTGATCCTTTCCGTCTCATTCCAGACTTCCCCCATTTAAAAAATCAATAAGGAAAACAAATCTTATGATGAAATTTCATCCGGAACAGATCAACCAGGTCAAAGGTTTCCTTGATCCGGAAGAAGGAAAACATCTGTTTGATATTTCTCTTCTGGCTGCGGATCTGGGTCCAATCCTTGAAATCGGGAGCTACTGCGGAAAATCAACCGTCTACATCGGGCAGGCCTGCAAAGAAAAAAATTCCACCCTGTTCTCCATTGACCATCATCGCGGATCAGAAGAACAGCAGCCGGGCGAAGAATACTTTGATCCGGAACTATACGACTACAAGTCATTCCATATGGATACTTTTCCCGTATTCCGAAAGACCCTTTCCCTGTTTGACCTTGAAGACACCGTAGTTCCCATTGTAGCCAAATCATGGGTAGCAGCAAAATCCTGGGCAACTCCTCTTGGGATGGTGTTTATTGACGGTGGCCATTCCTATGAGGCGGCCAGCACAGATTACAACTGCTGGGCCAGACATATTGTTCCGGGCGGATATCTGCTGATCCATGATATTTTTCCCGATCCAACAAAAGGCGGACAGGCTCCGTATGAAGTGTACAAACTCGCTCTTTCTTCCGGAGAGTTTTTCGAACAGCCCATGATGAAGACACTGGGGGTTCTGCGGAAACAGGGCTGAAACAAACATTCCCCAAATAAATTAAGGAGAAAAACCATGAGCAAAACCCATGAAAATTTACAAGTCGCTTTTGCCGGTGAATCTCAGGCCCGCAACAAATACACCTTTTTTGCAGAAGTCGCCAGAAAAGAAGGGTATCTCTACATTGCCGGAATTTTTGAAGAAACCGCTGAAAATGAAAGACAGCATGCCAAGGATCATCTGCTGCTGCTGAATGGCATCGGAGACACGGTCGCCAATCTCAAGGAAGCCTGGGGAGGAGAAGATCACGAGGTCGAGAGCATGTACCCGACCTTTGCAAAGGAAGCTGATGAAGAAGGTGAAACAAAAGCTGCCAATGCTTTCCGGCAGGTTGCCAGAATCGAAGCCCACCACCGGGAGCGCTATAAAAAACTACTCGAAATGGTAGAAGCCGGAACCGTGTACAAACGGGAAAAACCCATCAAATGGAAATGCAGCATGTGCGGGTATGTCCATCAAGGCACGGAGCCGCCGGAACAATGCCCGTCCTGTGAACATCCCCGGAAATTCTATGAACCGGCCAATATGGATGTGTGATTGATAATTGTTTTTTTTATCGCTGAAATGAAATAAACTCCGTCATTCCGGACGGAGTGAAGCGGAGACCCGGACACGCAGTGAAGTTATGCGCTATCCAGGCGGATCTTCAAAATCACTGGATAGCGCTACTTTTCACTTCGTGTCCTGCTTTCGCCGGAATGACTCAAAAAACTTGAACATCGAGTTATCGTTTATATATCTCCTGTTGTTCCATTGGGTTCTAATTTATAAAATATGCGTTACCGGCTGGCTGTTTTGTAGCCAGTCCGAGTACACGCATTTGTTGTGTGGTCTAAATCTGTTTTTATTAAAAAGACTTAATCGATATGTCAGGCTTTATCGATGGGCTTCTTTTTTACCCAATGATTCAGCGATAATAGATGTCACTAGAGCATTCATGCTTACACCTTCTTGCTTTGCTCGTGTAGATAGCCGAGCATGCAAACTTTTAGGTAGTCGCTGTACAAAACGGCCACTAGCTTGACTGCTACCAGGTTCCGGAACAGCGTCATTGAATTCCTTTGCTGTTCCAATCCATGAATTCATAGCATCAATACCGTTTTTTATTGTCTCTTCAATTGTGTCACCATCAGATATGCAACCGGGTAAATCGGGAAAGGATATTAAATAACCTCCTCCTTCTTCCTCTGAAAGGTGTCGGATTTCAAATGGGTATTTGAGTTGTTCGTCCATGGTTTTATTCCCCCTCTCCTTCGTCGATAAAGCGAACAAATTTTTTAATATAGATTGGTTTAATAGGGCGGTGTGCCGGAACTGTGAGTTTTGTTCCGTTCGGATGTCGAAAAGTAACATGACTTGTCCCAGGTTGCCGCCATTCTATATCAAAACGTTTCGCAATATCTTTAAGCGTTTCAATTTGCCAATCATGGGGATTGTTTCGTAATTTGATCAATAATTTTTCAATTTTTGTCATGGCGGATGATACTGCATATGATATCAAATGTCAAGTTCGTAGTATGCCTCTTTTTATCGGATTAGCCACACAACGTCCATGCTTACCGGCTTGTGTGGAGCGGAGCGTAACACAAGTCTGCTAAGAGTATGAGGTTATAAACCTTTTATTCTACAAAAATGCGAAGTGGGTGACCCTTCAAATCAATAGGTGGCTTCATCACTAACATAGAGCCGGCATTTTTATGGACGCCTTTCATATTTGAGTGAACATCCCCGGAAATTCTATGAGCCGGCCAATATGGATGTGTGATTGATAAAAGAATTCTGAAATCAACCCTGTGAGCCAATTTCAAAAGTCTGTTGTTGTCGTTCCGGCGAAAGCCAGACATGAAGCAAAACGTAACACTATCCAGTATTTTCAGTTCTTTTCCGGACATCGGCTTTCGCCGGTGTGACGCTTTTTAATCGTTTTGAAATTGGCTCCTGTTTTTTCCGATATTCACCGGGTGTTTTTCCAGTCCAACGCTTGAATGCATGATGAAAAGCACTCTGGTCGGAAAAATTCAGCAGCAATGCAATCTCGCAGATCGACGCATTCTCATCTTCAAGATAGTTCATTGCTATCTCCTTCCTCACTTCATCAAAAAGCATTTGAAAGGAGGTATTTTCCGCTTTCAGTTTCAACTGAAGATTGCGGGTTGTCATGGCAAGATGACCGGCAATCGTCTTGATATCGATGTTTTTTTCCTTGAGCAATTCTTTGAAAAGAATTTGGGCGACTTTTTCAGACCATGAATGAAATGCATACACCCGGTGCAGGGCTTTTTGCACCAGGTATTCCAGCCCTTCAAAATTTTTTGAATTCGCCAAAAGAATGGGAGTGTCCAGATAGTTTCTGGAAAATACGATTTCATTGTGTTTATGACCAAACTCCAGCGGCGCCTGAAATATCCGTTCATGTTCGGCTGTGCTTTCCGGACAAGGGTGTGTGAATCGAATTGTTTTCAATCTGAACCGGTCTTCGGTTAAAGCCCGCATCATGGAGATAAAGAGAGACAGTATGGATTCTGAAAAATGACGTTCCGGGTGTAATGACGGATGATTCATCTCCCATGTCAGACAAGCCGATGTTTTTTCGACTTTCATCACAGGTCGGATCATGTCCATGATTAGATTATGATATTGAAAATTTTTCCGGATGGCCTGATCTGCATTTTCACAGTTCATCATCATTGCAAAAATAAGATGCCTGCCAAGCAATTTCTGCGTGTGTTCACCAAAATGCAGACCGAAATCAGGATCATTGGCTCGGTTTAAGATGAATGTCCAGACAAGATGAAACGGCTGGATTGGAATCCGTGCTTCATTAAACTTGTATGCCGAAAGGTCAACACCGCTTCCGGAGAGGATGGTTTGTTCATTCATACCCAACTTTGATGCGTATTGTAAAAGAATATTCAGCAGGTCAACAGATGCGGTCAGCCGATAAGTCATATTGTTGCCATTAAAAAAGGTTCACTTTTTTCGCAAAAAACAAAAAATTTTCGTCCATATTCAATATCATTGCCTCTCCTTGCGATAGGATCGGATCATCAACAAGATGAGTTCTATTTTTCAGAAAGGATTATAAACCCGGATAATAATTTTCGCAAATAATTAAGGAAGCATCATGACCCGAAACAAAACCATTACCTATCAACCGGCAATAGAGAGAGTTTACTATACCGCTAACCGCTGATTTGGTCAGGGTAACCGCATTTGAAAATAATACCTTCATTCAACCTATTCCCCCCTTGAGGGGATGAAGGGGGGTGTAACAAAATTCTGATATTTCAAACAAATGTTTTCATTGAAAACCGACGAACACCCCCCCAGGCCCCCCTCAAGGGGGGAATTGAAAAAGTTGACATTCCAAATGCGGTTACCCTGCTGATTTGGTGGTTTGGTGTTGACAGTGTTTTCCTGTTTTGGTAGATAAAAAAATGTAAAGGGGAGTAGCGACCGGCTGAAAACAGTTGGCCCACATTCCGTCAATACGGTGATAGCCACCCGGGATCGGATCCAAGATACACCTTCTGGACTTGCAAGACCTTTACCTACAGCATGAAAAACCATGCCGCGGGTGAAGGTTTTTTTTTGCCGCGGCAAAACCTGACAAGGAGACAAAATGATTGATCTTGGTTGGCTAGGGCAAATTGCCTTTACATGGGAGTTTTTTATGGCGGTGATGAGCATTGTGCTCATCGACCTGGTTTTGGCTGGTGACAATGCCGTCGTTATCGCGATGGCAGTCAAGAACTTGAATGGCAGAGACCGCCGGATGGGA
>CAMBQS010000313.1 GCA_945870015.1 Desulfocicer vacuolatum DSM 3385 | reverse complement strand
AAATCCGGTGAAGGGATTGAAATGAAAGATTTTTCTGATTGGAAGAATGCTGGATTGATGAATAGATTGTTTCAAATGCGGATTCAATATCCGGGCTTTTGTGACAGATCAGGGCAATATCAACCTCTGCATCAAGGATATGGTGGATTGCATCCTGAATCGTGAAATATTTTTGAATAGACCCCATATCCAGATCATCCGTCATCACAATTCCCTGATACCCCATCTGATCTCTCAGAATCACCTTTGCGATATGCCAGGAGAGGCTGGCTGGAAGGTTTTGATCAAGCTGAACATATCGAATATGGGATAACATGATACCCGCCACCTGCGTTGAAATAGCAGCCCTGAAAGGCAGCAGATCCGTAACATCCATATCCGTAATTGAAGCATCCAGAAACGGGGTATCGATATGAGAGTCCAGAACAGTCCGCCCGATTCCGGGAAAGTGTTTGGCAACCGCCATAATACCGTTTCCCTGGAGAGACTGGATCACGGTTGAGCCCATTGCTGCGACCCATTCCGGGTCATGGCCAAAGGCTCTTTCCGACATGACGCTTTGAATATTCTCCAGAGGGACATCCATCACCGGAGCCATGTTCATATTGATTCCGACGCTTTTCAGTTCTGATGCCGTGATTTTTGCAAAATAAATTGCGTCTTCTGTGGTTTTCATAGATGGATTTCCGGGAAAACGGGTGAACGGAGCCTTGAGCCGGGCAACCTGTCCGCCTTCCTGGTCGATTGCAATAAAGAGAGGCGGCTGATTGCAGGAAAGTGCAAATTTCTGGGCGGAAACGCACAATTCCCTGATCTGCTCCGGTGAGGAGAGGTTGATGGCAAATAAGATAATGCCTCCTACCTTTAATTCCCGGATCAGGTACTTGAGGTCGCTGTTCAGTTCCGTTCCTTCAAAACCAACCATCAAGCGCTGGCCTGCAATCTGTTTGTCGGAGAAATTGTTGAATGTCATAGAGATATTATCTTTTTTGTATTTGGAATATTTTAACTGCCCGGTTGTGTTCATCAATATTGTTTGAAAACTGGTGGGTTGCATCACGTTTTGAAACAAAAAACAGATAATCCGTATCCGCAGGATAGAGAGCGGCTTCCAGGGATTTTTTGCCTGGATTGGCAATCGGACCAAGAGGTAAACCAGTTATTTTGTAAGTATTATAAGGGGTCAGCGTCTGGAGATGTTCCCGGGTCAAGTTTCCGTCAAAATCCTGGATTGCGTAAATCACAGTGGGATCGCTTTCCAGCCGCATTCCTTTTTGAAGCCTGTTGTGAAAGACAGATGAAATGATGGGTCTTTCAAATGCAGAACCTGTCTCTTTTTCGATCATGGAGGCAAGGATGACAACCTCATGAATGGATAACCCCAATCGATTTGCCTGATTCTTCCATTCTTTTGTGAAAATTTCCCGGAACCGGTTCAGCATGGTGCCAATGATTATTTTTGGTGTGGTTTTCTTTGGAAAAAGATACGTATCCGGGAAAAGATATCCTTCAAAGGTATCGGCTGAAATACCCATTTCACGGGTTACGGCCGGGTCTGTGGCAACCTGATAAAATTTTTCACACGATATCAGTTCAGACTTTTCTATGATCAAGGATACTTGAGTAAGATTGCAACCCTCCGGAATGGTGATTCGGTACAGCATGCTTTTCCCGGAAACAATGATGTCCAGGATCTCATTCGGGGTCATGGAAGGGGATAGCTCGTATTCTCCGGTTTTCAGTTTGTGGCTAAGAGCTTTGATTCTTGACAACATTTTGAATTTGGATGGATTTTTAATGATTTTAAGATGATGGAGTTTTTCAGCGATAATATTGATGTTTTGTCCGGTATGGATGGAGAAGATTTTTTTTTCTGCAAGGGCGCTGCCCGGTGTTTCGGCATATATATAAAGACTCAGGAGATAAAAAAAAACAGACAGCAGGATGACTAAAGCACCTACAAGGAGGGCAATGATCTTCTGCTTTTTCAAATCCCGGTTTCGGTGTTTTTCATCATTTGTTTTGTTCATAAACGCTTTGGTTTGTCCTTTGCCATTCATTAGAATGGAGTTGAATGGGTCTGAAAAGTCATCATCTCCAGCTATCTTTAAACTATATTTCAGGATGCGGCAAGCGCAAGTCAAAAAAAAAGGGTTATGTCATTCCATGACACAACCCTTTCCGGATGAAAGAAATAAATTTTATTGTTTGGTGAGCAATTCTGTAACTGTTGTCGCCATAGGTGCGGCATAGATCAGGATCAATGCAACAACCAGTGCGTAAATACAGAGAGACTCAATCATCGCAAGACCGATCAGCATGGTAACAGTAACTTTACCTGAAGATTCGGGATTTCTTGCAATACCTTCAACAGCAGCCTTTAAACCAAGGCCCTGTGCGATACCGCAACCAAATGCTGCGATGGCGATCCCAAAACCTGCTGCAGTTACACAAGCGATAAAAAACTTTAATGCTTCAGCTTCCATTGACAACCTCCTTAGAGTGATAAGTTAACTCGGGCTTCTTCCAAAAACCCAATGAATATAAAAAAAATAAATTAATGAGCATGCTCCATTGCACCTGTAAAATAGATGATGGAAAGCAGAAAAAATACAAATGCCTGAACAAAGGAAACAAAAATACCAAGTGCCATAATCGGCAGCGGTGCCAGAAAAAGACCGGCAAGGCTGAAAAGAATCGCAAGCACGATTTCATGTCCCATCATATTTCCAAAAAGACGGAAGGTCAGGGAAAGGATTCTGGCTGCGTGTCCGATAACTTCGATTACAAAGATCAGGGGGCTCATCCACCATACCGGGCCCATGAAATGTTTGATGTATTTCGCACCATGGTATTTGATTCCGATAACATGGGTGAAGACAACCACAACAAGCGCACATGACAATGTGGTATTGATACTGGCGGTCGGCGGAAAGAATCCAGGCACAAGTCCGAGAAGGTTTCCCACAAAAATATAGATGAAAACTGTTGCAGCCAGGGGAAGCAGCCATCTTCCTTCTTCACCGGTGTTTTCCACCATGAACTCTTCAATGCCGGAAATCGTAACTTCAAAAAAGTTCTGCATTTTGTTTGGAACCATGGTGATGTTTTTTGCGGCAAGGGTGCCAAAGATCATCAGGATCGCCATCACCACCCAGGAATAGACAACATGGGGATAGTGATGCGCAAAAGCGTATACCGATTCCAATCCGATTAGTTTAAACAAATCAACGAAAAACAGATAGGGATGTTCCACCTTAGACAGCCTCCTTGAAGATAATTTTTGTCAGTTCGTTCATGGTTGCTGCCATAATGCTTGCAACAACAACCGAAAGCCCGATAAACAGGCCCAATGGATCTACAAAATGTCCTGAAATAAGGACAAATAAAATCACTCCACTTGCGATAAAGCGGATATAATACTTTGCCAGAACAACATTATGTGAGGAAAGATAAGGGGGAGTTAATGCTTTTTTCAGTGTTTTGGACAGGAGATGAAAATTGACTGTAACGATCAACCCTCCGGAAAAAATCCCCAGCGCAAAAGCAATCGGAGAGAAGAAGAACCCTGCCAAACTGGCCAGGATAAAAATAATCCAGTTTGTCCGGGTAACAAAAAGCAAAAGTCTCGCCTGTATGTTCACTCCAATTGTCCTTACCTTAAAGCTTCCGGCTTTTTTGAAGAGCCAGAGCAATGTTTTTAAAACCAGCCGCAATACCCAGTCCCAGACCGATGAGAGTCAACCAGGGCGATATACCGAATCGTCTGTCAAGATAAACACCAACAAACAATCCAATAAAAATTGAAAAAGACACTGAAAAGCCCAGACTGCTGTAATATGCGAGTTCACGTATGGCAAGTCTGGTTTCTTTTTTCATGGAAAAGAAGTCTTTTCAAAAAACAATTTGCAGCCATAAATTCGTTCCGTATCCGGACAAATTCAAAGAAAGTTCATTATCATACGGAATCCATATAAGTCAACGTAAAAAACAAATTCAGAGTAAACCATTTCAATGGATTTTGGTAATATTATACCTTTCCCAAAAAAACAAAAAACCAGGCCATCCTTCCCGGAAAACCGGTTATGTAACGGTGATAAGGCCCTCCGGGTGGTCTCCGGTAATTTTTCCGATGATGGCGGCTGTAATTTCTTTGTCTTTCATGATGTTCACGCATTCCTCAGCCTGTTTCCGGGGTAATGAAAACAGGAGGCCCCCGGAAGTCTGGGGATCAAAAATCAGATCGGAATATACTTGGCGCACAGAGGAATCGATCTGAAAATGTTTTGTGCAGAATTTCCGGGTGGCATAGGTTCCTGCAGGAATCAGCCCCATGTTTGCGTACTCGACTGCCTGAGGAATAAACGGAATGCTGCCGGTATCAAGCTGGATCTGTTTCCGGCTTCCTTTTGCCATTTCCAGAAGGTGACCGGCCAGTCCGAATCCAGTGACGTCCGTACACGCGGATGGTGTGAACCGGAGCATGATTTCCGCTGCTTTTTGATTCAGGGTTGCTGCGACCGTAACCAGCGTCCGAATGGCCTGTTGATCCGCAACCTTTCCCTTGATTGCGGTTGCAAGGACGCCTGT
>CAMBQS010000312.1 GCA_945870015.1 Desulfocicer vacuolatum DSM 3385 | reverse complement strand
TAACAGAATCGAGGCCGTTAAGCAGAATGAAACGTTGGCGAGTCAGCGGAATAGTTGAGAAAGCTGTTTCCGTAACAGGGGAAATTTGAGCAATGATCCAGGCAGAAACTAGATTGACGGTTGCAGATAATTCTGGGGCAAAAGAAGTGTATTGCATTAAAGTGCTTGGCGGCTCCAAAAGAAGATATGCAAGTGTCGGCGATATCATAGTTGTATCCATCAAGGAAGCGATTCCGAATGCCAAGGTTAAAAAGGGAGATGTTATGAAAGCCGTGGTTGTTCGGACCAAGAAGGAAATAAGAAGGCCCGATGGTTCGTATATACGGTTTGATGATAACTCTGCTGTTTTGCTTACCGGCAGTATGGAACCGATAGGTACTCGAATATTCGGACCTGTTGCCAGAGAGCTTCGAGCTAAAAACTATATGAAAATTATATCTTTGGCACCCGAGGTATTGTAAGGCCACCAAACTGTGTGGAGAAAAGGCGCATGAAAAAGAAATGTCATATCAAAAAAGATGATAAGGTCAAAATAATTGCCGGGAAAGACAAAGGCAAAATTGGTAAGGTTCTGAAAATTGATTATAAAAAGGAGCGTTTGGTCGTTGAAAACGCAAACATGATTAAAAAACATGTCAAACCTAATGCGCAGAACCGGCAGGGTGGAATCATGGAAGCAGAAGGGCCAATAGATTGGACCAATGTTATGATCATGTGCAACAAATGTATCACTCCTGTGAGGGTCAAGTTTCAGGTTCTTGAAGACGGGAAAAAAGTGCGGTCATGCAGAAAATGTAATGAGTTAATAGATGCCTAGAAACATGAGTCGGAGGGCGTAAGATGCCTAGTTTGAAAGAACAATACATAAGTGATGTGGTACCCGGTTTGATGGAGACCTTTCAATATAAAAACATCATGCAGGTTCCAAAAATAGAGAAAATCGTTCTCAATATGGGGTTGGGAGAGGCGATTCATAACATTAAAATTTTAGATTCTGCGACTGAAGAACTGGCTGCTATATCCGGACAGAAGCCGGTCGTCAGACGAGCAAAAAAATCAATTGCCGCTTTTAAATTGCGTGAGGGTATGCCGGTAGGCTGCATGGTAACCCTTCGCGGTAAACGAATGTATGATTTTTTGGACAAGTTAATCAACATTACATTGCCGCGTGTTCGAGATTTCAGGGGAATATCCGGTAAGGCAATGGATGGAAACGGAAATTACACGCTGGGCATTGTTGAGCAGATAATCTTCCCGGAAATCGATTATGATAAAATTGATAAGATTAAAGGGTTGAATATATCGATTGTAACATCAGCCAAAACAGATAAAGAAGGTAAGGAACTATTAAAGCTACTGGGTATGCCGTTTAAAAATTAATCTGCCCGGATGGAAAACCCGATAATTTTGATAGGATCAGGAGGAGGAACAGTTGGCAAAGAAATCACTTAGAGCCAAAGCAATACGAACCCCAAAGTTTAAGGTGAGAGCTTACAATCGGTGCCCGATATGTGGTAGACCCAGAGCGTATATGAGAAAGTTCGGCATATGCCGTATCTGCTTTAGAAAAATGGCGTCCCATGGCAAACTTCCAGGGGTTACAAAATCAAGTTGGTAGCTTGAGGGACACCGGAGTTGTCCGGTAATTGGGCAAAAACATAACAACCAGTTTGGTACGTAGACGGAGAAAATCATGTCGATGAGTGATCCCATTGCGGATATGTTAACAAGAATTCGTAATGCCGGAATGGCAAAACTGAAAAGCGTGGATATACCAGGGTCCAGAATCAAGACTTCAATTGCAAAAGTTCTGAAAGAACAGGGATATATAAAGAACTATAAGTTCACGAAAGATGAAAAGCAGGGCATCTTACGGATATACCTTAAGTACAATGAGAAAAATGTACATGCAATTTATGGAATTGATCGGATAAGCAAGCCGAGCCTGCGTAATTATATAGGCAGCAAGGATATCAGACCGGTATTGAATGGGATAGGCATCTCGGTTTTGTCCACCTCAAAAGGAATTATGACCGACAAACAGGCCAAAAATGAAAATGTCGGTGGTGAGATACTTTGTAACGTTTGGTAGCGGCGCATAACAGGAGTAAAATATGTCTCGAGTTGGAAAAAAGCCGGTTAACGTACCTGAAAAGGTAAAAATTCAATATAAGGACAGGATTATTACTGTTATTGGTGAAAAGGGTTCTCTCACCAGTACAGTTCACCCGGCAATTGATCTTGCCATTGATGATCAGGTCATTAAGGTTACCATGGAAAATGAGACCAGAAATAATATGGCTCTACAGGGTATGGTGCGATCCATTGTTGAAAACATGGTAACCGGCGTTAGCAAGGGATTTGAAAAGAGCCTGGAAATTAATGGACTTGGATATAGAGCAGAAGTAAAAGGCAGTTCAATTGTTTTTAATCTTGGCTATTCACACCCGATCAATTTTACTTTGCCTGAGGGTGTTGCGGCCAGTGTTGAGAAGTCAACCATTAAATTATCCGGAATCGATAAACAACTGGTTGGTCAAACGGCTGCTATTATTCGGAAGCTGAGACCACCGGAACCCTATAAGGGCAAGGGAATCAAATACGCAGGAGAGCATCTTCAGAGAAAGGCCGGTAAGACAGGAACAAAATAATTTTGTTATCCGGTTGAGGATTGCATTTTAACGGAAACAGGAAACACTCTGTTTAATAAGGACATAGACTGATGGCTTCAGTAAAATCACGTAATAATTTACGTTTAAAAAAGCAAAAACGGATTCGAAACCGTATTGTTGGAACTGATGAAAGACCTCGACTCTGTGTTTTCAGGAGCGCGAGGCACATTTATGCTCAGGTAATCGATGATTCAAAAGGCCAAACCATCGTTGCTGCTTCTACCTATGAAAAAGAGGCTAAGGGACAGCCTGTATTCGAAAATAAGGTTGCTGCTGCTGAATTTGTAGGAAAGCTTGTGGCGGAACGGGCACTCGAAAAAGGGATAAAGAAAATTGTGTTTGACCGCAATGGCTTTCTTTACCATGGCAGAGTTAAGGCTGTATCTGAGGGTGCACGAAAAGCCGGACTTGAGTTTTGATTAAATTTCAAAAGGAATGGAGGGACATCCTTTGTATAACCAAGAAAAAGATGATAATCAGTTCATCGACAGAGTCGTTCATATTAATCGAGTGGCCAAAGTTGTAAAAGGCGGCAGGCGATTCAGCTTCAGTGCGATTGTTGTTGTTGGCGACGGAGAAGGAAATGTCGGCTGCGGTCTTGGTAAAGCCGGTGAAGTTCCGGAAGCAATCCGTAAAGGGGTCGAAAGTGCCAAAAAAGATATGATTCAGGTGGCGATTGTTAACGGAACAATTCCTTATGAGATAGTTGGAAAATTTGGTGCAGGGCGTGTATTGCTAAAGCCTGCTTCAGAAGGTACCGGCTTGATTGCCGGTGGTGCAGTTCGAGCCGTACTTGAAGCCGCCGGAGTTCAGAATATACTCACAAAATGCATGGGGTCAAATAACCCTCATAACGTTGTAAAGGCAACCATAAGCGGCCTGAGAAAACTTCAAAGTCGTGAACAAATTGCCGCAAGACGTGGAATCAGCGTACAAGAATTATAAAAGAAGGAAATAACAATGTCGGCTATGTTAAAAGTGACACTTGTAAAAAGCATGAACGGAAGACCTGAAAAGCAACGTAAAGTATTACGTGGGTTGGGTCTGCGAAAGCTCAACCGATGTATAGAACTTGAGGATACACCAACAAACCGGGGGATGGTTTTCAAGGTATCACACCTTGTAAAGTTAGAGGAGAGTACCGATGAAACTGAATGAATTATCACCATCAAAAGGATCAACAAAACCCCGGAAACGTCTTGGGCGGGGAGTTGCTTCCGGTACCGGCAAAACGGCTGGTCGTGGAAACAAGGGGCATAATTCACGTTCGGGTGGAGGCGTAAGTCCTGGATTTGAAGGCGGCCAAATGCCCATTCACAGGCGCCTGCCGAAAAGGGGATTTACAAATGTATTTCGAAAAGAATATGCTATTGTAAATCTTCGAGATCTATCCAAGTTTCAAATCGGAAGCGTTGTTGACGAAACAGCACTTGTTGAGGCAGGTCTTATCAAGGGAAAATATTTTGGAATTAAGCTTCTGGCCTTGGGAGAAATCAAACAACCACTTACAATAAAAATACATAAGGCCAGCAATTCAGCAATACAGAAAGTTGAAGCAGCAGGCGGTAAAGTCGAGGTGCTTTAATCATGGTAGGCGGTGGCTTTCAAAATATATTTAAAATACCGGAGTTAAAAAATAAAATACTGTATACACTTGCGCTTCTTGCCGTTTATCGGATCGGTGTGCATGTACCGACTCCCGGCATTGACAGCATCGCCCTGGAAAAAATCTTTGAAGCTTATAAGGGCGGGATCCTGGGAATGTTCAATATGTTTTCAGGTGGTGCTCTTGAAAGATTATCTGTTTTTGCATTAGGTATTATGCCGTATATCAGCGCATCCATCATCCTGCAACTTATGACGGTTGTTATCCCTCATCTGGAAAGGCTTTCAAAAGAAGGTGAGCAAGGGCGAAAAAAAATTA
>CAMBQS010000311.1 GCA_945870015.1 Desulfocicer vacuolatum DSM 3385 | reverse complement strand
GACTGGGTCAGACCGGAACCTTTCAAACACCGCGTCTTTTCTACATTTAATAATCCACAGTGTCACCATATCTCTGGCATAAAATTTGTAGAGAAAAGCCCATATTTACTTTTCTTTTTGAGCAGAGCCTCTGATTCATTCATGCTAATCTGCTTCTCATCCATCTGTTATAAAGATCGGTACTGGCTATTGTATATAATTTTATCAAAAAATTTCAAACATGCTGAAAAACAATTTTGCTGAGAGCGAAAGGTGGTGCAATGGAACGTCGTAAAGATAGACGGATAAAAATGAATCGGGATTCCTTTGTGACAAAAAAAAATTCAAAGAAAAAATTCGGCCGGATTATTGATATCAGCCGCGACGGGCTGGCGTTTTACTATCTCCATTCCGTATCCATACCTGGCAATTATTCTATTGAATTCGGTATCTGGCTCCAGGAAAAAAATCTGTTTCTACCCAATATTATTGCCAATACCATATCGGATACGGAAGTGGAATATCACAACCCGTATAAACAGATTCCTTTACGAAGAAGGAGCATCCAGTTCTGTAATTTATCCTTTGACCAGACCGAACAGCTCCATTCCGCCTGCAGCTCTTTTCTTCCTGAAAAAAGATATGAACCAGAACAAACCCACTTCCATTTTCATCCCCTTTAGATTTTACGATCTTTCAAACCTGAATTATTTTACTGGAGCAATCCTGATGTGCGACAATCAGATTAATCTCGCATCCATTCAGTGCTTCCGCTACAGTCGAAAGCGCTTTTTCATGTGTGTTATTGGTTTCACTCAGGTGGGCAAGTATAACATGCTTCAATTTTTCATGTTTAATATCCGCCAAAAGCGCTTTGGCATCTTCATTTGAAAGATGCCCGGATCTGCTTTTCACTCTCTGCTTGAGCGGCCAGGGATACGGGCCCTGAGCGAGCATCTGGATATCATGGTTTGCTTCGAGAATGATGATATCACATCCTTTCAGATGCTCTTTGACCACAGAAGTTACAATCCCCACGTCGGTTGCAATTCCTAATTTTGCCGTATTTTTTTTTACCGTAAAGCCGGCAGGGTCGTTTGCATCATGTGAAATTGAAAAAGGATGGATGATCAGATCGCCGATCGAAAAGGTATTCCCACAAGTAAAATGGATAGAATCCGGAATTTGTCCAAGGGAATTCTTTGCTGCCTGATAGGTTTGATGATTTATATATACGGGTATTTTATATCGTCTTGCAAGTACACCCACTCCTTGAATGTGATCATTATGCTCATGAGAAACAACGATCGCATTAATGCCGGCCGGAGAAAGCTTTCTTGATGTGAGCCTCCGTTCCATTTCTTTCCCGGAAAGTCCTGCATCAAAAAGAATGGATGTTATTCCGTCGGAGACAAAAATAGCATTCCCCTTGCTCCCACTTGCCAGCATGCAGACAGATAAATTCTTCTCATTACAGGTTTCTTTCAAACCACTATACCCCGGTATGGCCAAATCCACCTGTATTCCGGCCTGTCTCATCCAACTGTTCAACGACCAGGACATCTGCCTGATAAACCCGTTTGATGATCATCTGTGCAATCCGGTCTCCACGATGAAATACATGGGGTTCTTTCCCCAGATTGATGACCGCGATTTTGATCTCACCCCGGTAATCCGCATCAATTGTACCCGGTGAATTGATCAAGCCGATACCATGCTTGACTGCCAACCCGCTTCTTGGACGAATCTGGGCTTCAAAACCGTCCGGGATGGCCATGGCAAATCCTGTCGGGATCATATGGATTGCACCAGGCTCCAGTGTAAAATCCAGATCAATGGCAGCACTGATATCCATACCTGCTGACTGAGCAGTCATATACCGGGGAAGGGGGATATCCGCGTCCTTTTCCGGATGCAATCTTAGCAGTTTTATCGTCGGCGTGTTCATTTTTGCTTCATTTCCAAAAAACAAATAGTTTTTTATAAATCAAAATTTCCATGTCGCAAAAGGACTTATAGTGGATTCCGGACCCAGAACACTCATGGCCATTTTATTTTCTTTTAAAATCACCTGAGCCAGTTCCTGAATATGCTCTTCTGTTACTGCTTCGATTTCATCCAAAACAGATTGGATTGGAATCTCACATTGAAAATTGAATTCATTCTGAGCCATCCTGAGCATAAGGTTATCGGTATTTTCTGATGAAAGCAAAATATTTCCGTTTGTATATTGTTTGGCATTATAAAGCTCTGAAGAATCAATATGATCATGCTCCAGTTTATTCAGTTCTTCCATCAGAAGGTCGACAGCCTCCTCTGTTTTATCTGGTGAAACCCCGGCATAAATACCAAGCATTCCGGAATCGTCATGAGAGGAGGCAAATGAATATACGGAATATGCAAGCCCCCTGCGCTCGCGAATCTCCTGAAAAAGCCGTGAGCTCATGTTTCCTCCAAGTATTGTATTCAGGAGTGATAAGGTATATCTCCTTGGATCTGTTGCTGTAATTCCAGTGGTACCGATGCAGATATGTACCTGCTCCGTATCCCTCGGGCAGATCTGGATGGTAGGTTTGATATCGGGCGGAAGGCGATCCGGAAGGCTGCATCCGGCTTTTATTTTTTCAAAATCCGGTTTGATTAAATCAACGAATGGGTCATGATCCACATTTCCGGCAGCAGAGATCAGAATACGATCCGGCTGATATTGCTGACACAGAAATTTTTGGATGGTTGCTGCATCAAAACGGCCAATATTCTCACGGGTCCCGAGTATGGAGCGCCCCAACGGATGGTCTCCCCAAAAACCATTTAACAGGAGCGCATGCACCCAATCTTCAGGAGAATCTTCCGTCATACCGATCTCCTGAAGTATCACCGGCCTTTCTTTTTCAACTTCTATGGGGTTGAATTCAGAGTTTAAAAAAATGTCCGAAAGAATATCCACCATGATGGAGAGATGCGTATCCATGACTTTCGCATGATAGCAGGTACATTCCATTGAAGTAAATGCATTGGTCTGGCCTCCAATCGCATCAACCTCTTTTGCAATCAAAAAGGCATCTCTTCTGGGTGTTCCCTTGAAAATCATGTGCTCGATAAAATGGGAAAGCCCACTCTGAGCAAGACTCTCATCCCTTGCACCCACATTTACCCATACGCCCATGGACACAGACCGGACATAGGGGACTTTCTGGGTCAGAATTCTCACGCCATTGGTCAAGACGGTCTTATTTACGCTGCTCTCCATTTTTCTCTTCTTCCAGCGCATCCTTAAGACTCAACCGAATCTTGCCGTCCCGAGTAACCTCCAGAACCTTAACTTTGACAATATCTCCTTCATTGACAACGTCGGTTACCTTTTTCACATGATGATTGGCCAGTTGGGAAATATGAACCAGGCCGTCCGTACCGGGTTTAACCTGAACAAAGGCACCAAAATCGGTAATTTTCATTACCTTTCCTTCATAGATTGCACCCACTTCCGGATCCATGGCGATATCTTGAACCATTTTCATGGCAGCCGCACCTTCTTCCTGGCTCAATGCAGAAATTTTCACCTCACCGGAGTCATCCACTTCAATACGCGTGTTGGTATCGGACTGAAGTGCGCGAATCACCTTTCCGCCTGGTCCGATAAGATCACGAATCTTATCCGGGTTGATTTTTATGGTTACGATTTTAGGAGCATAGGGAGAGATTTCATCTCTGGATTCACTCAGTGATTCCATCATTTTGTTCAGAATATGAATACGTCCCTGCTTTGCCTGATCCAACGCTTTTTCCATCGTCTCTCTGGATAGTTCATTGATTTTGATATCCATCTGCAGGGCGGTGATCCCTTCTTTTGTGCCGGCAACCTTAAAATCCATGTCTCCGGTATGATCTTCATCCCCAAGTATATCGGAAAGAATTACTGTTTGATTTCCTTCCTGGACAAGTCCCATCGCAATCCCGGACACGGGCGCTTTGATCTGAACACCGCCATCCATCAATGCTAAAATTCCCGCACAAACCGTACCCATAGAGGAAGAGCCGTTTGATTCCAGAACTTCCGATACAAGGCGAACCGTATAGTCAAATTCTTCCTTGGGTGGTAATACTTTTTCAATTGCCCTGGTAGCCAGGTTCCCATGGCCGATATCACGACGGCTGGGAGCTCCGATTCTTTTCACTTCACCGACTGAATATGGTGGGAAATTATAATGCAGCATGAACGGTTTAAACTCTTCTCCGCTCAGTGTCTCCACCCGTTGCTCATCCTGCCCGGAACCAAGGGTTAATATACCTAACACCTGTGTTTCACCGCGAGTGAACAATGCGCTTCCATGAGGTCGAGGTAGAATACCGACTTCACAGGAAATCGGTCGAACCTCATCAAAACGACGATTGTCAATCCTTCGGCCTTCTTTCAAAATCAGATCACGGCTCACGGATTTCTGAATATCGCTCAGAATCCCGCCCACCTCACGATCCCGGTCTGCATATTCCTCACCCAGACTTTCAATCGCCTTGGTTTTAATCTCTTGCAACGCCTTTCCACGCTTTTCTTTTTGCAGAATGACAATGGCATCCCGAATTTTTGGGCTTACTTCTGCTTCAAGTCGGGCAATGAGATTCTGATCTTTTTCA
>CAMBQS010000310.1 GCA_945870015.1 Desulfocicer vacuolatum DSM 3385 | reverse complement strand
TTTCGTTTTCCGGAACGGCCTCTACAAGGGTATAGCCTATCACGCTATTTTCATCCATACAAAATATATCATAGAAGGCACGATTGGCTTGTGTGATTCGGTGATCATTATCTTTGACGAATATGGGGTCCCCAACCAAATCTAAAATATTTTTTAAACGTTCCTTTTCGTCTCGTAACATATTTTCAGTCTGTATGAGCTTGGATTCAGCTTCTTCTAATTCTCGAACCCTCTGCTCAAGCTCTTCATATGTAAGTTTCTCAGACATGAAAACTCCTTAATACTATCTAAAAATTCACTGGGTATATCTTTTCCAAATAATCGCCCTAAAAAAACTGTCAAATCTGTTTAAAGATAGACATAGGGCTCGCCCCCCATCATCCTGAAATTTTTCAGTCTGAAAAGAAGATATTTTTATCCAGCATTTTCGACAATTATCTTATTCATTATATAAGTCAAAATCTGGGTAATGTTTTTTGGCACATTCCTGGCAGATACCATGGCTGAATTTAGCCTCAGAATGCTCGTGAATATATTGTTCAATCTGATTCCAATATCCTTTATCATCTCGGATTTTTTTGCAAAATGAACAAATAGGCAAGAGACCGCTCAATGTTTTTACATTATCCAATGCATATTGCAGCTCTACATTTTTTTTATGGAGCTGACGTGATAGATTCCCGAGTTCCTGGTTTAAGGATAGAAACTCAGTGCGCATCATGTCGATATCATTCATGTCCAGGTGGCCAAAGGATAAAATTTCTTCACCAATGGTTTTGAAGAGGAACATATAGCTTTGCGGGTAACCGGACAGGGTGTTGATGTTGAACATCTGTTCCCCTGACTGGGTATTTGATAGGTTCTTTAGGTCAAAAATAGAGTTGAAATCAAGGATAAGATCCTGGAACTTCATTCCGGATGATAGCTCTCCGCAAACCTGCCGGGCATAGTGATTCATTGATAGGACAATGCCCTCGGTGTCGAGTTTAAAAAAAAGAACAGGTGCGGCATTAGAAAGGTAATCATAAACACACTCAAGAATCATTGCGGCCTCCGGAGGGTCATTCTACTGTTATCATATGATCAAGCTCAACCAGTGACCGGATACAAACGGTATTAGGATAGGACTTTACTTTGTCCATGCCCCCCCAGTTAAAAGCCTGTCCACCCACAACAATATCAAGATTTTTAAAATTTGTTTTCACCGCTTCTATCCCTTTGATCAATGAAGGCATGTTGAAATAAACGCTCAAGGACAGGCCCAAAAGATCCGGCTTGACCTCATCAATGTAATGAAGCATCTGATCCAGGGGCATGTTAGCCCCTAAAAAATGGGCATCCCATCCCTGGATTTCGAACATATCTGCCACCATTTTGCCGCCAATTTGATGAAACTCATTGGCAGCACAAGAGATGACCGCCTTCTTATGTGTTCTTTTTCCTAAAAACAATTTCGGATAAACCAGATTCAATAGTCCTTCAGTGATGGCCGTAACCAAATGTTCCCTGGCCACCGTTATTTTATTAAATTCCCATAGTTTACCAACCTCATATAAACTCTTCTGGAATAAATCCGTATAAAGGGTTTTGATATCGATGTTTTTGTCAATTAACGCTTGAACCATTCGACTACAAGCATCTCTCTTCCCATTCAGGAGAAGGGACAGGTATTCTTGATACAATAAATCCGTAATCATTTTTCGTTTCCAGTAAATTGCCCATCAAGGAATTTATTCAGTTGCGGTTAAAGCTGAGCATGCCCGGACAGGTCTATATCAGTTAAGCTGACAAAAGCCGGGATATTTACAATCAACCAATTGTAAAAAGGATAGATCTCTTTAAATGCCTCCGGCGTGAGGTTTTTTTTTAACAATTCTACCCATATGTTCAAATTGGCTGCCCAATATGTGGTTTGAAATCCGTGTGACCGGTAGGCCCGAAAAACCCAGAGAACAGTTTCCACAAGCACCTCTGGTTTATAATCTAAAAATAGAGACATCATAAATCGAGGGAAATTTCGATTATTATCTTCGGCCATGGTCCCATTACCAGTCCCTATTAATTTTTCGAGGTCCGGACGTTCCATTAAAATCTGAGTACCGATTGCGGCAAGTGCTTCCCATTTTTCATTAAATTCCTGGGCAAAAGCATCATTGGGTTGTTGTAATTTTTTTGCTGTTTCTAAAATAGGTCTTTTCATTATTCCCTTCCATTTATGAATTTTACTTTACACTCATAATGTACCAGATGAAAGTTTGATATCAATAATTTTAGAATTCAAATAAGGCTTTGTTTCATAAGCTGCAACGTTCATCAAATCCCTTGTCAGTGATCCCATTTTAGATACAGCTTTGAGAATTTTATCGATTTGATCTTTGCTCTCAACATTTATCTCCAGATCGCTTTTCAGGATTTCACAATATCCATTGATGACCTGAAGTGGCTGGTTAAATTCATGGCATACCGCACCAGCCATTTCCAGAATTGCCTGTAGTTTCTCCCTTTTAACATGTTCTTCATCCGCCCGCTTTTTATCGCTGATATCGATAAAACACTCTAAAAGGACCAATTTCCCATCAATTTCATTTTTCATCACTGTTTTCAAAACTGGTATTCGCTCGCCGGTAAAAGTGATAACTTCCCGTTCAGACCGGTCCAGATCTAAACCCTGGTCTATAATCGGACAATTTCCTTCATCAGCAGGGCAAATGTAGTCTGTACATTTTTTGCCAATCAGTTGTTCCAGCGAGCAACCGAATGTCATAAGCGCATGGGGATTTAAATCAAGGATCTGTCGGGTGTCATAATCAATGATCACAATACCCAATGGAAGTCTGTTTAACAAGGATTCCAGCCTTTCATTGGCTTCTTCAAGCCGCCCTTCAAGCAATTGACGTCTTTGCTGTTCATTTTCCAGTTCTTTTATTCTTTGTAATAGTTTCTCAGACATTTTTGTTCCCATCCAAAGTTTCCCGTATCTTTTTAGTAAGATCCTTCATCACAATCGGCTTCATCAAAAGGCCCTTAATACCCATAGATTTGATTTTTTCTTCAGTCATAATTTCACTAAACCCTGTACAAAGTAATATGGGAATGTCTGGACATATTTTTATCAATTCAACTGAAAGTTTGTCTCCAGACATTTTCGGCATGGACATATCCGTAATCACCAGATCGAATTTGTCCGGAGTGGCCCTGAATGCTTCGAGAGCCTCAAAACTGCTTGTACGGGAAGTAACCTGATAGCCTAATCGTTCCAGGATCTGTTTTTCCATTGTAATGATGCTATCTTCATCATCTACAAGAAAGACTCGCTCGGTTCCACCCTGCAGGGGCTCTTTTGTCTGGTTCTCTTGCGTTTCAAAAGCACTCTGAACGATTGGCAGGTAAATATGAAATTCAGTTCCCTTACCCAGTTCACTGTAAGCCTGGATTGCACCATTCATGTTTTTGACAATACCGTGAACCACTGACAAGCCCATTCCGGTTCCTTTGCCTTTTTCCTTTGTGGTAAAAAAAGGTTCAAAGATTTTATTTTTTACATCATTATCCATACCCTTGCCCGTGTCTGCAACTATCAAACAAGCATATAAACCATTCTCCATATCTGGATTTATCAAGTCATATTGCCCCAATTCGACTTCTTTGAGGCTTACTTTCATTTCTCCGCCAGTTTCTTCCATGGCATGATAGGCATTGGTTGCAAGGTTCATTACAATTTGATGGATCTGGGTGGGGTCTGCTTCTACAAAACCACAGTCGGATTGTAGATTCTGATTGATGGAAATGGTTGTCGGTATAGTGGATCTGATAAGTTTTAAGGCTTCTTTGATAATTGGCTGCATCTTCATCAGCTTCAATTCACTCTTTCCCTGACGAGAAAAAGCAAGGATTTGCTGCACAAGGTCCCTGGCCCTTAATGCACCGGTATAAATTTCATTTAGACTGTCCCGAATGGAGCCGGCATCCGGGAAATCATCCATCAGCAACTCGGTATGACCGACAATGGGGAAAAGGATATTGTTAAAATCATGGGCAATACCACCGGCAAGTGTACCTATTGCCTCCATTTTCTGGGATTGTTGCAATCTCTCCTCCCAGGTTTTACGTTCCGTGAGATCTATGCCCAGACATGTTACTTCTGTTATATCTCCTTGATTATTTTTTGCAAGCACATTGGACCAGGCTATTGTTTTAAGTGTACCGTTTTTAAGAACGATCTCGTTTTCATGGGTTGAAAATACTGAAGGGCTTTTTTGAATCATCACATGCGTGAATACCCTTCGAACTTCCTCTCGGATACTCTCTGGAATGAACATATCGAACCAGTCCCTCCCGATGACTTCGTAATTTTCCCATCCGGTCAAATTCAAAAAATGAGTATTAGCAAAAATAATTTTTCCATTCGGGTCAAGCGATATGCCAATTTGGGGTGTATTAACAAGTATATTCCGCCATTTCCTTTCAGACTCTTTGTAAGCGCTAAATAAACCGCACCTCAGGGCAATCGCATGTAGAAATCATTTAGCCAGGATTTTAAGCAGGTAGCTATGATCCCATGCAGCTTTGAGACGTTTGGTCTGGATACCGCCTTTGAGTGATTTCTCCTGTTTGAGAAGATT
>CAMBQS010000309.1 GCA_945870015.1 Desulfocicer vacuolatum DSM 3385 | reverse complement strand
TCACTGACCGTAAGTTTCAATTCCTCCGGCAGTTGTAAAACAGTTTCCGTGGAACCGGGAACCAGAAGGTGCAGATATCCCAAACATGTTCCCGGATACGCCTTCAGAATCGTATGCAATTTTTCAAGCACTGTTTTATCTGCATTTTCCAGGTCAACCTCAATATGAACGCTCGCCGTCCATGTTTCTTCCGCCTTGTCCATAGGTACCACCGACTCGGCAAGCAGCTTCACTCCTTTTTCATCCTTCTGAGCCTCACCTTGAATCAGAATGGGAAAATCATTGATCAAAAATTTTGAAACTTCCTCATACACATTTGGAAAAAATACAGCTTCCACGGCACCATGCATATCCTCCAGATTCACAAATGCCATGGGATCACCCTTTTTGGTTCGAATGACCTTCCAACTGCTGACCGTGCCCCCGATACGCACCGCTGACTTGTCCTTCACCTCACCGATGGTCAACGCATTTGCATTCGTGTATTTTGATATGATTTCGCTATATTGATCAAGTGGATGGCCGGAGATATAAAACCCGAGAGCTTCTTTTTCCAGGTTCAACCGTTCTTTTTCTCCCCACTCACTGATATCCGGCATTGCCGGTTTGTTGATATTCAATGATTTCTCTCCTCCCATATCAAACAAACTCATCTGTTTATCTGCTTTTTCCCTTTGAATCGTCTGTCCATAATCCAATGCATTTTCGAGGGACGCCATCATCTGAGACCGGAAATGGCCCGTTGAATCAAATGCACCGCACTTGATGAGACTTTCCAACACTCGCTTATTCACCTTTCGCAAATCAACCCGTTCACAAAAGGCAAAAAGGGAAGGAAACGGCCCGTTTTTTTCTCTCTCCTCAATAATCGCTTCAATGGCCCCTTCTCCCACATTTTTCACGGCAACCAATCCAAAACGGATTTTTGAATCCGAAACCGTAAATGCCACAATGCTCTCATTAATATCCGGAGGCCGAACTTCAATGGAATGGCTTCGGCACTCTGCAATATACTTTACCACCCCGTCTATGGAGTTCATTTCACTGGTGAGAAGGGCAGCCATAAATTCAACCGGATAATGGGCTTTCAGATACGCTGTCTGATATGCGATCAACGCATATGCAGCGCTATGAGACTTATTAAAGCCGTATCCGCCAAACTTTTCCATCAGGTCAAAAATTTTCTCCGCCTTGTCCATAGGCAGATTGTTGTTTTTCGCACCTTCGATAAAAAGCACCCGGTGCTTTGCCATCAATCCGACATCTTTCTTTCCCATTGCCTTCCGCAGTTCATCTGCTTCCGCCATGCTGTAACTGGCAAGCGCTCCGGCAATTTTCATAACCTGCTCTTGATATAAAATGACTCCGTATGTTTCTTTCAAGATGGGCCCAAGTTCAGGCAGCAGATACTCTATGGGTTCACGGCCGTGCTTTCGTTCCACATAATCATCCACCATTCCGGAATCCAGGGGCCCTGGACGATACAGCGCAACAAGCGCGGTAACATCATCAAAACATTCCGGTTTTAAACGTACCAGAAGATCCTTCATTCCGGAACTTTCCAACTGGAAAACACCGGTGGTATCTCCTGAAGAAAGGAGCTTATAGGTATCGGCGTCTTTGAAATCAATCTCAAGAAGATCCGGAGGAGTTTTCCCCTGCCCGCGAATCAATTGCAGCGTATTTTCAATCACGGTCAGGTTGCGAAGCCCCAGAAAATCAAATTTTACCAGCCCGATCTGCTCCACCCGTTTCATATCAAACTGGGTGACAACCTCACCTTTTTTCCCTTTGTACAATGGCAGATACTCAACCAGCTTTTTATCACCGATGACAACACCTGCGGCATGTGTAGAGGCATGTCTGGGAAGGCCCTCCAGCACCCTGCAGATGTTGATCAGTTTTGCAACCTTTGGATCTTTTTCCACCAGATCCATGAGCTTTGGTTCTTGCTCCAGCGCTTTATCCAGACTGATATTCAATACATCCGGCACCATTTTGGCAATGGCATCCACCTCACTCAAGGGGATATCAAGCGCACGCCCGACATCCCGGATCACGGCACGGGTCTTTAGTTTTCCAAAGGTGATGATCTGGGCGACAAACTCCCCGCCGCCATAACGATCAACAACATATTTAAAAACCTTCTCCCTTCCGTTTATACAAAAGTCCACGTCAATATCCGGCATACTGATCCGGGAAGGGTTCAAAAACCGTTCAAAAATCAATCCGTGTTCTATGGGATCAAGATCCGTAATCGATAGCGAATAGGCCACCATGCTGCCTGCTGCCGATCCCCTGCCTGGCCCGACAGGCACATTGTTTTCTTTTCCAAAACGGATAAAATCCGCCACAATCAGAAAATAGCTGGGAAATTTCATGTCGTTGATGATTTTGATCTCATAATTCAGACGCTCATCATAAGCAGCCTGATCAAAATCCGGATTTTTGGCTCTGATCTGTTTCAGTCTTTTTTCATATCCCTTCCGGACCTCCTTCTCAAACAACGCTTCTGTTGTTAATCCGGAATCTGAAGAAAATTGAGGAAAATGATAGGTGTTAAAATCAAATTCGATTTCACATTGTTCAGCGATTTTGGCTGTATTTTCTATGGCTCCGGGATAATGTCCCAGCGTTTTGATCATCTCTTCCTTTGACTTGAAGTATAACTGATCCGTACTGAACCGGAATCGATCTGCATCATTCAGCGTTTTTCCAGTCTGAATACACAGCAGCACATCATGTGCGCTCACATCCCCCTGATCCAGGTAATGGCAGTCGTTGGTCGCAACCATGGGAATCGATAATCTGCGGCTCATGTCCAGGAGCCCTTGATTAACCCGTTCCTGTACCTCGATTCCATTGTGTTGAACCTCTAAATAGAAATTACCCTCTCCAAAAACATCCAGATAAAACCGGGCTGCCTCATCTGCCTGCTCGATTTTTCCCGCCTTGATCAAACTTGGAATTTCCCCATGCAGACATGCCGAGAGCGCAATCAAACCATTGCTGTGTTGTCTTAAGATGGTCTTGTCAATTCGGGGTTTATAATAAAAACCTTCAAGCTGGGCGATGGTTGTGAGTTGACAGAGATTGCGATACCCTTCCTGATTTTTGACCAGTAATACCAGGTGGGAAAGTCCCTTGTTATCGGTTGTTGTTTTATCGGCAATGGTTCGGGGAGCGATATAACACTCACATCCGATAATGGGTTTGATTCCAGCCTTCTTTGCTTTCTCATAAAACTCAATTGTACCGAACATGGTGCCATGATCGGTTACAGCAATGGCATCCATTCCATACTCAATCGCTCTTTTAAAAAGAGGATCCAGCCGGATCGCGCCATCCAGAAGGCTGTATTGGGTGTGAACATGCAGATGAACAAATTTTTGATCTGTTTGAGACATTGTTGAACCAGTGTTAATCAAGTCGGTAATTCGGAGCCTCTTTGGTAATAATCACATCATGAACATGGCTTTCTCTCAGACCGGCAGCGCTGATCTTCACGAACCGGGCTTTTTCCCTGAGTTCTTCGATGGTTCTGCTCCCGACATACCCCATCCCTGCCTTTAATCCACCGATAAGCTGCTGAATGTTGGAAGTAATCGTCCCCTTGTAAGGGACTCTGCCCACAATCCCTTCCGGAACAAGCTTGTCATCTTCCACCTCTTCCGTCTGATAATAACGATCACGGCTCCCTTTTTTCATGGCTTCCAGAGAACCCATTCCCCGATAAACCTTATAACTTCTACCTTGCAAAAAGATTGTTTCACCCGGGCTTTCTTCTGTTCCGGCAAACAGCCCGCCAAGCATGACACTGTGGGCTCCTGCTCCGATGGCCTTGGTGACATCACCGGAAAACTTGATACCGCCGTCCGCTATAATAGGAACGCCTGTCTTGTTGGATATGGCTCTGCAATTCAGAATCGCAGTAATCTGCGGAACCCCGACACCGGCAACAATACGGGTTGTGCAGATCGAACCAGGCCCGATTCCGACCTTAACCGCATCCACTCCTGCATGGATCAATGCTTTGGCTCCATCTTCTGTTGCGACATTCCCTGCAACAAGCTCCATTTTTGGGAAATTGCTTTTCAGTTTTGTTACAGCCCGAATCACATTTCCAGAATGCCCATGAGAAGTATCGATAACCAGAATATCTGCACCGGCCTTCAACAATGCTTCCGCCCTGGCTTCCATGTCCTCACCCACACCCACGGCTGCACCGACCCGAAGTCGTCCCATGCTGTCTTTACATGCTTTGGGATATTTTTTTATTTTTTCAATATCTTTAATGGTGATCATCCCGGTCAACCGGCCTTTGGAATCCACGACAAGCAGCTTCTCGATGCGATGTTCATGAAGCAGTTTCTTGGATTCTTCAAGATCAATCCCTTCGGAAACCGTTACCAGGTTTTCTTTGGTCATGACTTCAGATACTTTTTTGTCTAATTTTGTCTCAAAGCGAAGATCCCGGTTGGTCACGATTCCTACCAGTTGATTGCCTTTTATCACAGGCACACCTGAAATCCGGTATTGTTTCATCAAAGCGTGTACATCCCCAATGGTCTTATCCGGATGAACTGTCACAGGATCAACAATCATACCGCTTTCCGATTTTTTCACCTGATCAACCTCACGGGCCTGATCC
>CAMBQS010000308.1 GCA_945870015.1 Desulfocicer vacuolatum DSM 3385 | reverse complement strand
ATCCGGTTTAAATTTCCGGAAACACCACCGGTTGAATTGCAAGACGATGAGATTGATACCAGTATTTTACTGAACCACAGGGATGATGGCAGGCCCCAGATTCAAATCGATGTTCCCTGGTATGGTGGCGGTATGTCTTTCGGATCCGTGAGCAATGTCACACAACTCTCCAAAGTTCGTGCTGCAACCGCGTTTAATACCTTCTCCTGTTCCGGGGAAGGTGGATATATGGAACGGATGAGACCATATGATGACCACATGATCACACAGGTGGCTACCGGTCTTTTCGGTGTCCGCGAAGAAACCATTCAGCGCGTTCGTATTATTGAATTCAAGTATGCGCAGGGCGCCAAACCAGGCCTTGGCGGACATCTGCTGGGTGATAAAAATACGCCGGCAGTTGCCAAAATACGGGAAGCGGTGGTTGGCATATCGCTGTTTTCTCCTTTTCCATTCCATAGTGTGTATTCCATTGAAGACCATATGAAACACCTGGACTGGATCAAGCATGTCAACAGGAGGGCATTACTGTCCACGAAGGTGTCCACACCTACGGATGTGGATATGGTAGCTGTTGGAAGCTATTCGGCTGGAACGCATATCATACATCTCGATGGCGGATACGGTGGAACCGGCGCAGCACCGGACATTGCCAAAAAAAATATCGCCATGCCGATTGAGTATGCTGTTGCAAAGGTTCATAAATTTCTGGTAGATGAAGGCGCCAGAGAGAAAGTGGTGCTGATTGCAAGCGGCGGAATCCGCACAGCCCACGATATTGCCAAGACAATTGCATTGGGTGCGGATGGAGTTGTCATCGGAACCGCGGAAATGATTGCCCTGGGCTGCGTCCGGTGTTCCCGGTGTTCTGCAGGAAGGGGATGTCCGCGTGGCATTGCTACAACGGATCCAGGTCTGGTGACTCAAATCGATATTGAATGGGGTACCCAGCGGCTCATTAATCTCTACAGCGCATGGCGGAAAGATCTGGTTAACATTCTGAAAAGATTTGGCATGCGCAGTGTCCGTGAGCTGGTTGGCCGTTCGGACCTCCTCATGCATCTTGATTTTACGAATGACATTTAAAATGAATTGACCGGAAAATGATTGGAATATAATATCCCTTGTCTTTCTCCTTATGGATTGTTTTCGAGCAGATATTTGATCCGGAGATCTTTTTCCGCCCACAGGCTGTTGATCCAGTTTTGAAAAAAGGTACGGTACTCCGGATTGTTGTCATAATCCCCTAAAATGTCTTTCGGAATAGATATTTTTTCAATGTGAACCCTGATTTCAGTGATCCTTCCGCAGAGGAAGTCCCAGAAGCTTCCGATTCCCTGCGGATATGCAATGGTAATATTGAGGATACTGTTCAGATAATCTCCCATCGCACCGAGGACAAAGGCAATTCCACCGGCTTTGGGACGGAGGAGGTGGGTAAATGGGGATTGCTGTTGCTGATGTTTCTTTTGGGTAAACCGGGTACCTTCCATAAAATTCATAATGGATATGGGTTTGATCTTGAATTTTTCACATGCCCTTCTTGTGATCTCAACATCTTTTCCTTTTAAGTGGGGATTCTTTTTTAAAAAATTTTGGGAGTAGCGCTTCATAAACGGAAAATCCAGAGCCCACCATGCAAGCCCCATCAAAGGAACCCAGATCAACTCTTTTTTCAGAAAGAATTTGATATAGGGAACTTTATGGAGGAGGAGTGTTTGTATCACAAAAATATCGACCCAGGATTGATGGTTTGAGATGATCAGGCACCATTCATTGCTTTTCAGGTCTCCATTTTGGCTCACCTTCCATTCAATTTTGTTCATCAGCCGGAAAATACCGGCATTGCATTCCACCCATTTGGAGGCAATGGAGATCAGAATTTTTGAAAAAAAATCCTGAACTTTTGAAACAGGGATAGCCATTTTTAAAATAGCCACCAGCATGACGGGAATAAAAATAATGATGGTATTGAGTGAAATCAGAAAAAAAGATAATACTCCGCGCAGACGTCCGGGCAAAAAATCAAGCATATCAAACTCCCTTTACATGACAACCGCCTATGCATGATCCGGCCGTTCTTCCGGCACGAACTTATTAAAATATTGGATTCATCCAGGTAGCCAAGGGCAGAATACCAATTTTTTGAATTACGGTTGAAACATCTTCTATGTGAAAAAAAACAGATGAAGTGCTTACCTACACAATCGGGAGCATATTTTCAACAGAATTATCTATCTTCAATATTTCCGGAATGGGCACACCTCTGCGGGTTAAAGTAAGGTACAGACGATTCCGCCCCACTGCCATCCGGTCTAGGATCAGGGTTGCCGGGAACAATGTGATGGATTTTATGATATCAAAGGGGATCAGGCATTTGGGCAGGTTTTCATAAAGCCGGACATAGGTTCCGGCAACCGCGACCACCGAACGAAGCAGATGAAGATAATCGCTTTGTATGATCAACCCGAGGTGCTGGGTATTCGACATCAGGTGCATGACCACCTGAATTCGCCGGTGCAGGCCATCTGTTTTTTCTTTATACAATTGCAGGATAAAGTCCCATTTCAGGGGTTTGATTTTCTTCCGTTCCAAGGTATGAGCCAGTGTGGCAGCAATTTCTTTCCGCCGGTTCCGGTTCAATTCCGGATCGGCGCTCATGTTGATCATTGCATTGGTTAAGAGATCCGTATCCGCAGTCAGCGCTCCCACAATGTAATCCCAGAACGGTTTCCATTTTCCTTCCAGATTCACGCAATTGCCCCAGTCGATCAGAAAGAGCTCGCCAAGCTGATTTACAAGGACATTCCCCGGGTGAAGGTCGCCATGAAATTCCCGATAGATCAGGACATGCAGCAGCACCGTATAGAAAAGCCTCGCGGCAATATCCCTTGCAAAGCGTTTATATTTTTTATCCGGTATCCGGGCAAGCGCGCTCATCACGTTTTCAGCACCGGGAATATATTCCATTTCAATAATACGCGGGGTTGCCGTATACACCCTGGGAACGCGCCAGAATATGGATTCCCTGCTGCGCTGGTAAAAGCGGTCCTGGATGGCCGCTTCTTTTAAAAAATCAAGTTCCTGCTGAAATCCTTTGATAAACTCATCCACCTGCTGCTGCATCGCTTCCAGGAAGGGGGCAAGTTTGGAATGCGGAGCCCAATACTGGCTGCTGAGGATGGTGAGGTTAAGCGCGGTTTTTCCCATCAGAAATTCTCGGTCCAGACGGGTTCTTCCGATTTTCACAATCACTGGAATCAGGATTTCTCTGCCGTTTTCAATGGTTGGTTTTTTTGCAAGGTATATCGAACCGATGGAACCGGATTTCAATGGCTTTTCCGGATCAAAACCATAATAGCACTCGTTTACCGGTTTTCCGAAACTCTCCTGAATAGTCTCAATGACTTCTTCGGGACTCATGGGCGGAACGTCTTCCTGAAAGACCGTCAGTTCTTTTGCGATCTCTTCCGGCAGAAAATCAGAATTGGCTGCCGCAACCTGTGCCATTTTGATGAAAAAAGGACCGAATTCCCGAACCATTTTTGCGATGATCTGCGCCTGGGCCCGAAGATCTTTCGGGTCGGTCTGGAAAAAAAGTTTTACATAGCGTATGGCCTTGATCTGACGTTTGATAATAACAAGGTCATGTCGGATCACCTTGATTTTGGTCAGCAGGGCAGTAAATTTGGTCTTGGTATTTCTTTTGGTTTCCTTCAGCAGGTTGATCACTTCCACCAGCAGCGGTTCATAGGTTTTCAGAACCAGCCGGATGATGTCCAGATTCAGTTCCATCAGTCCTTTAATTTCAGGGGCATTCATCAGTTCATGGAAAAAGGTCCAGAACTCCTGAATCACAACCTCCGGAACATTGATCGGACTTCGGAGCAGCACCTGGTCGATCACATACTGTATCAGTTTTTCCGTTGTTTTTTCATTGGGAATCAGGTTGTTCTGACGTAGATACTGGGTCAGTTTCCGGCTTTGATGAATCAAGGGGTGCTGGTAAAGCTGCTCGAAAATATCATCCAGAACGCAGGATAATTCCTCAAGCGTGATCTCTTCATCACTGGCCAGTAAACGGGTCAGTGGAAAGAAGGTACGGGAAAGGAGAATTGTCTGCTGGGTAAAAGTCCGGGTATCGGACAGCAGTTTTATGGTTTTTTCTCCCAGCATCCGTACGCTCGGCACCAGAGACACAGGGGCCTTTTTTTTCTTTCTGTGAATGGAGCTTCGGCTTTTATTGGGGGGTATTTTTTTGGTTTTTCCGTTCATATTTTTTTCTGACCTTACTTCAGCCTTTACCTTATTTTTGTTGATTTGACAAACGTGGAATTCAGTTCTTTTTAAATTGGGAGTCTAAAACAGATAAAAGCGGATTTTATACAGAGCGGAGATTAGTTTTTGACATGGAATTTGATGACTGATATGTCAGATGGAAATCAGAAATAGTAACAAAAAGGGAGGAAAGATCAATGACGGACAATGTTGTAATTGTATTATCATGCGGAACCGATAACCCCAATCGTTCAACGCGCGCACTTTTTCTGGCCATGGCCGCCCATAAGGAAGGAAAAAATGTAACTGTGTTTCTCCTGGATGATGGCGTCAACATTGCCATACAGGGGATTACAGAGAATATCCGGGCTGCAACAGG
>CAMBQS010000307.1 GCA_945870015.1 Desulfocicer vacuolatum DSM 3385 | reverse complement strand
TGCTAATGGTTATAACATATTGATATCAATTAATTTATCCCTTAGCCTGACGGCTATGCCCTGGAGGGGGGAATTAAAAGCTGGAGTCCATAATTCTGTTCTGTTGCAGGGTAATCGCATTTGGAATGTCAACTTTTAAATTCCCCCCTGGAGGGGGGTAAGGGGGGTGTTTTCCATATAATAAAAACTAGTTATAACAGTTAAGCAGTATAAACACCCCCCTAAACCCCCCTCGAGGGGGGAATTGGACTCGGAAAACAACTTCAACATAGTCTGTAATTTTTCAGATGCAGTTTCCCTGCAACAGAAACATTATACTTGACAGGAATAGGCAAAAACGTACTAATACAATTGGTTCCGGATCGATTTTTTCGTGAATAATCTGTTTTCAGGAAAGCACAGATGCAACAGTCCAGGCACAAAAATCTTTTTCCATACAGCACAGATGGATTCACCGTAATTGAGCTTATCGCGGTACTGGTCATGATCAGCGTGATCAGTGCAATCATTCTGGGACGGGTCGGGAATATCCGGGCTGATCTTGGTGCACGAACCGACACCCTGAAAGCGCATCTCCGGTATGCCCAGTCAAGGGCGATGGATTCAGACCGGATCTGGGGAATCCGGTATACAGGAACAGGATATTTTCTTTTTTCTTTTGACGGGAGTTCAGAATCCGTAGTTCGTCTGCCGGATGAGGAGAATGCGATTGTCGATCTTTCAGGCGTTGGAGTCAGCCTGGGCGCTTTTCATGAGGTCTCTTTTGATTCGTGGGGAAGTCCATATGCGAATGCCACGGGAACAGGCTCATCCACTGGTCAGACGATTGTTGTTTCTGCCGGAGGCGACCCCTTGAATTCCATTGCAGTCACGAAAAACACCGGATTTATCCAATGATGAAAAATAGAATTATATTAAATGATTATAACCAAAGAGGTTTTACACTTCTTGAGGTCATTATTACACTGGTTATCGCTGCCATCTTTGGAAGCATGCTGATACAGTTTACCGGTACAAGCATGTCCAGAAGCGCAGATACGGTTGAGCGGGTCAGGAACGGAAGCACCCTTGTCCGGACGGTCGAAGAGATCACAAAAGAGTATCGAATCTGGATGAAAAACAATCCGGATGATCCTCTGGTTAATTTTAAAAATACGATAGATGCCTCCTATGGGGGCGGAAATATCGATGTCCGGACTGAGTTTTCAGATGTTGATTCCGGAATGGATGCGGATATTGAAATACTCCGGGTAACAGTTTCCGAGCTGGATGAAGACCTGAAGGTCAGACAATCCCTGGTTACACTTTTTACCAGATGAGCCAATTTTAAAACGATTGAAAAGTGTCACACCGGCGAAAGCCGATGTCCGGAAAAGAACTGAAAATATTGGATAGTGTTACGCTTTACTTCGTGTCCGGCTTTCGCCGGAACTTCAACAACAGACTTTTGAAATTGGCTCAGATAAAATTGAGAAGCAGCATACAATGAAAAATGAAAACGGATTCACCTTGATTGAAATCATCGTATCCCTTGTGATTGTCGGAATCATGGCCTCGATTGTGGGAATCCTGATGGTTGTGGGCGTTCAGGAATATGCTTTTTCAAAAGAAAATATAGCAATATCTCAGAAAGCCGCACTTGCATTAAAACGAATTGAGAAGGAGATCCGGGGATTGACGGTAATTGATGAGATCCATTCAGACGATTCCTGTATCCGCTATAAAATTGATACCCTTTCTCCTTATTACAGAGCAATGGGTATCCGTGGCAATACCCTTGAACTTAAAATAATTTCTGATGCGGATTGTGACTGCGCAACCAATGGAGACGTTCTGGTGGATCAGGTTTCAGGCTTTGTTCTTTCATATGAGGACAGCGCATCTGATCCTTCAACGGTTTCATCATCGCCGCCGTTGAATCTGTCTGATCTGTCGGAAGTTCGGGTTTTATTGAACTTGAGTCTACGGTCAGGAGAAGTTACGAAAAGTTTTGAGGTACGGATCAATCCGAGAAATAACGGGAATCTCAATGGCCCGGGAGTTCAATTGTAAGTGAACAGTCAACCACTCATCGTCATGATAAAAGAACAGAAGCATACCCTGTTTTTCTGCTGTGGTTCCATGCGGAAAAAACCGGCTTGTTCCGATCCGATCCGGATGAATCCGGAATCCGGAGCCGTTCTTCTGGCGCTGGTTGTTCTGATGGTGATGGTTGGTTTTCTGGGAGCGGCCATGACGCACCAGACCGCCACCGGGAGTCTCAGTTCCGTCAGCGGGAACCGTTCACAGCAGGCCTTTTATCTGGCAGAATCCGGATACCGGTATGCCGCAGCCAAGATGAAGAAAAGTTCGGATCTGAATACGCTTCATGACCATGGCCCCTATGCAATCGGGAATGCCGGAACATTCACAGTTCAATTCTATCCCTATATTTTTGATGCCGTGAATACAGATGGAGCTGGAACGCTTACAGCGGAGGTGCCGTTTGGAGATGCACCGTCTATCGCCATGTCTGCCGGCACAGGTAACTTTTTTTATCTGAAAACCACCAGCCAGACAGAGCCGTTTCAGACGATTCTAATATCGGATAATACCATCTCTTTTGTCAAGGATACAGGAGTATGGAACATGCTTCCTTCCGAAAGAGTCCGGCTTGCTGTCAAAAGCAATGGGGATCTCCTGGTCGAGGAAGGGGATCTGAATCTGCAATCAACCAGTTCAGCCAGTGCGTTTCCGCTTCGTCATGGCCGTATCCTGATGGATGGGAAGGTCTATCAATACAAGATCCGTGAGCCGTCGAAACTATCAGGAGTTACAAGGGCGGATGGCCAGGCCTGGGAAGCCCCGGCACTGTATGATGGCATGGATATCGTACTGCTTGATTTTATGGAATTGCATTCAACCGGCAGGATTGTTGACGGCGCGGCATCTGTCAGTCAGAAGGTTGTGTACAACATCCCGGTTTATGGAACAGACCAAGATGAATTTCATGATCCTTTTGATGACAAATCCCACTGGGAAGAGACTTCAACAAAGGGAAGCCATGTAATCGAAACCGTAGCCGGTGACAAGGTGTTGAAGGTTGAGTCAGCAGACGTTTCCGGTACGGTAAGCAAAAGTCAGATCGCCCTTGTACCATCCACAACCAGTATTGATTTGTCAAAAACCCATTCCATTGCCGGTGATTTCCTGAGTTATGATACCCAGGTGAAGGTCGGGTTCTCTCCCGACATTCCGGATCATTATATGGCCGGCGTCACTTTCCGCCTGAATGGAACAACAGGGGAGCATTTTGGTGTGTCCTTCCAGAAGCCGGATTTTCATGATCTGTCGGGAGCTATCGATCAGATACCGGATGACCTGGTTCCAATTCAGATGCAGAATCAGTACGGGATTGTGCTATGGCAGGAGCTTGCAGCCGGATGGGACTGGCTTGCCTATAAAAAACTGACTCCTGTCATCCTGTTTCAGGATAATATGGAAGGCGACAGTTCTGCCTGGAGTCAGACCGGCACCTGGGGAAAAACCACCTGGGCGCACGGTACCGGTCATTCCTTTACAGACAGTGTTTCCGGAAACTATTCCAATAATCAGGAAACAGCTATCATTTCCAGAACCCTTGACCTGGCCGACAGAAAAAATGTTTCTCTTTCCTTCTACCATTACTACAGCATTGAACCTCCATACATCGGTATCGGGGGGTATACGGATTATGGAGCGGTTGAGATCTCAAATGACAATGGGACAACCTGGACAGAGCTTGCCCGGTTTGCAAATTGGTATATGTTGCTTATTGAAATCAGTCAGAACTCCTGGAAAAAGGAAACCTTTTCGATTCCGGATGCGTTCTTGTCCGATCAGATGAAGATCCGGTTCCGCCTGGTGACAGATTATTCTGTGACACGGGATGGATGGTATGTTGATGATGTGCGGCTTGATTCAAACTGGTTCCCGGAAACCGATGCAACACTGCTTGTGCGCCTGATTGAAGCAGCAGCCATTGAATTCACAAACGGGATTTTACCAAAGATTGAAGACGGAGATATCGTGATCAGCCAGGTCAATGGGACAAGAGGCGTGGTTGCAGGAGAACCGATCGTCAATTCCGGATCATGGGCTTCCGGGAACGCTGCCGGGATCATCCGGTTGAACAACCTTTCTGCATCCGTATTTCCAAATGGGGCGGTTCAGATCATCGGCAAGGGAACCAATCTTGCCAATGTAACGGGTTTTCGGGCAAGGGATAATTATATTCAGGTTTATTACGGGGAGAGCATCGGATATGGCATACCGAACAACACCCCGCTTGATAATGAGAAACTTGCAAGTCCAAGAATCACATCCTCAACCCAGACCCTGAAATGGCCTCCGGAGGATGCAAATGAAACAAATCCCTCAACCGATTATTATACAATTGTGAAGTGGGAAGGATACAATTCGTCTGCCGCAAGCTTGCTTGGAAAGGGCCTGGAAGAGAATACCATCATCCGTACAACTCAATTGACAACCGGTTCGGGTTACAACCCTGATCCGGAGATTGCCCTGCATACTTTTGGAAAAGATGTTTATTCCACCAATGTCTATTTTGATGATTTTGGACTTCGAACAAATCTGCCCGCTCTTTTGGGGTTTTTACCTGCCATTCAGGAGTGATAGGGGGGCGG
>CAMBQS010000306.1 GCA_945870015.1 Desulfocicer vacuolatum DSM 3385 | reverse complement strand
TTGAAACCGTTTTTAAAAGAGATTCTCAAGTCGTAACAATCATTTTTTTTGGCAGGGTATCATGTCATGCAGGAATTAACCAGTTCCCAGAAGGCCAGAATTGCTATTCGGACCATCAAGACCGTTTCCGATGCGCTCGCTTTGCGTGGATACTACAAGCCTTCCGGAAAATCCGGTCAGACCCTTGCAGATGGATTGAAGATGCTGAGTCCGGAGATATACGGCTCTATGAATGATCCGAGGATCATTGAGCTGAAAGGGTTGGAGTATGTTCTGGAAAGGCTGCCCAAGGGGATTGAAAAATGCAACCGGATCATTCTGACCGCGCAGGAAGAGTTTGAACATACTTCTTTTGAAATTATCCTCCCCCCCAAACGGAGAAGGATATCCTACCGGGTCAGCGAAAAGGAAATCTGCTTTGTCATCACCAGAGGAATCAGCGAAATTTATGATCTTCTGACCCACCTCACTTTTTTAAATATCGAGGCGATCAAAATTCATGGCCAGATGAAAGGCCGGGACGGCAATCTGTCAAGGGAATGGCTGGATCTGGAAAAGGTCATCAGCCAAAAGACCCGGCTGAATGGCGATGAACTGGATAAGGCGATCTGGAATCTCAGCATCCTTCTGGGAAGAAAATTCCAGGAAACACGCGAATGCTATGAATATCTGGAGCAATATGCGGATGACAGAAACGATGTCAATATCCTTTTTAAAATCATTCATAGCCTGGGGAAGAGGGTGGAAGATGAAAAAAAATCAAGAGATGAAGAACTCCTGGTCTCTTTTACGCCGTCCCTGAGAGATATCATCGGTAATCAGAGCTACAGCAAGAAGTGGGCAAAAGATATCAAGGAAAAGATATTTGAACTGGGCCTTGAAAACCAGCCGCTTCATATTATCAGTGCAAATATGCACAGTGTGATGAATCTGTTTTACGGGTATGCCGCAACCCAGAAATGCGCCAAAAAAAACAAGGTTGGAGACCTTTACCAGTCTATCCAGGATCTGCGTGTGGAAGCGGAAACCGTTAAAGCCTATGCCTCAAAGAACGGATTATATGAGCTTCCGGATAAATCCGGAACCCAAATTGACTGTCAGATCATTGATGTTGCAAAACTCGGATCAATCAAATTTCATCCGGAACTCCGGTTTCTTCTTCCCAAAAAGGAGAAACCTGTCATTCTGGTAATGGATTATGCGTTTGGAGCCCAGGCTTATGAAGCAATGGATGAATTGCTTGAACCCATTGAAACAGATGGCAGTGCCCATAAACTGAATTTCAGGTCCATCTCGGTTATGGGAAAAGCCGGTATTCTGTCCGGCAAAAAAGGGGATATCATGCTGGCCACTTCCCATGTGTTTGAGGGAACCGCACATAATTATGTGGTGGACAATGATTTGAAAAAAGAAGATTTCGGTGATTCCGTAACTGTTTATGTGGGTCCGATTGTAACCGTATTTGGCACCTCTCTTCAGAACAGGGAACTTCTGAAACGATTCCAGACAAGCAGTTGGAAGGCGGTCGGACTTGAAATGGAAGGTGGGCATTATCAGAGAGCCATCAGTTCCGCCATGATCCGGAATCACATTCCAAAAAGTGTAAAAACATATTATGCCTATTACGCTTCAGACAACCCTCTTGAAAGCGGCCAGACCCTGGCTTCCGGAAGCATTGGAGAAGAAGGGGTTAAACCAACCTATATGATTACAAAGGTTATCCTGGAAAAAATTCTGGCACTGGAATCGTGAAAACCCTTCAGAGAGAAATCATTTCCGAAAACCCAGTCATTATTGCCCACCGCGGTTTTAAAAGTTTGTATCCGGAAAACACGATGTCCTCTTTTGAGGCTGCCATCCGGGCCGGCGCACACATGATCGAACTGGATGTCACCCTTACCAGAGACCGGAAGATGGTTGTGATCCATGATGACACCCTGGATCGAACCACAGATGGAAAAGGATGGATTCATGAGACAGATCTTGCTGAGATCCGGGTATTGGATGCAGGTTCCTGGTTTGATCCGCGCTTCAAAGGAGAAAAGGTACCGACCCTGGAAGAGGTTGTTGCTTGCTGCGGGAGAAGGATTTTAATCAATATTGAAATCAAGGAAAGTGCTTATGAGCCGGAGGAATTTCCAGATGGTATTGAACAGCAGGTTGTCTCACTGATTCATTCCCGGAAATGCGGGAATCAGATTTTGGTTTCCAGCTTTCGGCCGGAGATACTTTTTCGTGTGGCAAAACTTGACAGCGGGCTTTCCCTTGGACTTCTTACGGAAGAGAAGGACGCGGAATCAATCTTCCATTTCGCCGAAAAGATTGATCTCTATTCATGGAATCCGGAAGCCATGATTGTTACACAAGGTCTGGTACAGAAAACCCACAGGCAGAACATCCGGGTATTCCCATACACGGTCAACTCGGTTTCTGAGGCAAAAGTTCTTGTTGAAAAACAGGTCGATGGGATATTTACAGATGATCCTGCGTTGATGCTTCAGGGGCTGGCCGGTTTCAGACAACGATAAATCACCTCACCCAGCATTTCCCGCTTGATAGGCTTGGACAGATACTCGTCCATTCCGGCACCGAGAAATTTTTCCCGGTCGCCTTTCATGGCATTTGCGGTAAGGGCTACAATGGGAATACGGGCATGGATTCCTTTTGATTGCTTTGCTTTTTCAATTCTTCGAATCGCTGCAGTTGCTTCCATGCCATCCATCACCGGCATATTCCCATCCATCAGAATCAGGTCAAACGTTTCTTTTTGAAATGCGATGACTGCTTCTTTTCCATTATTGGCAATTGTAATGGAATGCCCCATTTTTTTCAGCATGGTGACAGCTACTTTCTGATTCATCTGATTGTCTTCCGCGAGAAGTATTTTCAGCAGTTTGTCGGGTTTCAATGAAGCAGACTTCTCCTTTTCAACGAATGCATCTTTGGGGGCATCGTCAACGCCCATTGCTTTTTGGAGACAATGGATCAGATTGTGCCATCGAACAGGCTTGGATAAACATGCAGAAAATCCCAGATTTTTCGGATACTGTTCAACAATATCACTTTTCTGTCCCAGCAACGTCAGTGCAATCAGCTCTGTATCCTTAATCTGCGGATCTTCTTTGATGTCACATCCGGATGTTTTCGAAGAAAAGCCCGGCAATTGAGTATCAATGATCATGATATCAAACGGCGGTTTCCGGCTGGATGACTCTTTGAGCATGGTAACGGCCTGATCAAAGGTTGAGGCTTCCGAAATCGTACAATCCATGATTTTCAGTTTTTCCAGGATCGCTTTCCGGCTGGAGTCACTGGCATCCGCGATCAATATTTTTTTGTTCTTGACGTCTTTTGGAAGAAGGGGCTTTTTTTGTTCACTTTCAGATGGTTTTTTCAGCTTTACGGTAAACCAGAAGGTTGAACCTTTTCCAGCCTCACTTTCCACCCCGATTTCCCCGCCCATGATCTCGGCCAGATGTTTGGAGATTGTCAGCCCCAGTCCGGTTCCACCATATTTCCGGGTAGTGGAAGCATCCACCTGAGAGAACGACTCGAACAACCGGCTCATCCCTTCCCTGGTGATTCCAATACCGGTATCCTTTACATCAAAACGGAGCATGATCGTTTCCGAATCCTCTTTTACGATGGAAACCCGGACCGTTACCTCTCCCTTTTCAACAAACTTCAAGGCATTCCCGGTCAGATTGGTCAGGATCTGACGGAGACGAACCGGATCTCCCAACAGCCTTGAGGGAACATCGCTCTCAACGATGCAGGCGTAGTCGATCTTTTTCTGCTGGGCTTTGATGAACATGATATCGCTCATATCTTCGAGCATGGATTGGAGATCAAACAGGGTGGTTTCCAGCTCCATCTTTCCGGCCTCGATTTTGGAAAAATCCAGTATGTCATTGAGAAGCCGGAGGAGCGAGTTGACGCTGCTCTTGGCTGATTCGGCATAATCAAGCTGCTCTGCATTGAGATCCGTATCCAGAAGCAGGTCGATCATTCCAACCACTCCATTCATAGGTGTCCGGATTTCATGGCTCATATTGGCCAGAAACACACTCTTGGCGTGAGTGGCTTCGGATGCTTCATAGGCCAGATTGGTGGAAAACTGGATACTGTCTTCAAATTTTTCAATCACAACCTGGGTTTCCGCAACTGCCTCATCCCTTTCTTCAATGGCCTTGGCCAGGTCTTCCCGAAGATGGTTTTCTTCTGTTATATCTTTCCAGATGGACAGGTAGATCTGTTGATCTTCTACGACATTTTTTTCCAATAAAAAGACCTGTGCTTTCAGGATTTTTTTGGGATCATTTTCACCAAAGGTAAACTGTCCCTCTGCTGAACCGGTTTTGTTCCGTGTCATGGAGATCAGTTGATTCCATCTGATTCCGTTATCCTGTCCGGACAGATCCAGAAGTTTATCGAGTCCTGTGGTTGCAGATTTCTGATCCGGCAGATTCAACAGGGTGCGGAAGGTTTTGTTTGCAACGCGGATGATGTTGGCGTTATCGGTGACAACCATTCCATCCGGAGATCGATGGAAAAAATTTGTTGCATATGGATTGGCAGGGTTTTCATGGGGGGGTGTTTCCATGATTCAAGAGCCTTTTACCAGGACTGCCGTTTTACTCAAAAACACTCCGGGTTTTTCCACAAACCGTAATCCGGCTTCTTGCGCAATATCAATTGTTTGATGAAAAGCTTTTG
>CAMBQS010000305.1 GCA_945870015.1 Desulfocicer vacuolatum DSM 3385 | reverse complement strand
TCCTGTACGAGTTCATACTGTTCAAGGGCTTGTTCCACCTGAGCCAGCAGTTGCTCATCATTCCATGGTTTTGTGAAATAGCGATGAATTTCACCTTTATTGACTGCATCGATAATAGCGGACACATCCGAATAACCGGTCAACAGAATACGGATGATCTCAGGCCGGATGCGTTTGGCCTGCTCCAGAAATTCCGAGCCGCTCATTCCCGGCATACGCTGATCCGATATGATCATGGAAATCGATTCCTTATTGGCTTCCAGATAGACCAGGCCATCCGCTCCGTTCAAAGCCGTATGAATCTCGTAACCCTTGTTCCGGAGTACACGCTTCAGTGCATTGGCGATATTGGCTTCATCGTCCACGATCAAAATATGGTGCTCATGGGAGGTTTTCATTTTCTACCTTCCATAGTCGTCGGTTACGGATGGAATCCCCGGAGTGATATTCGTCGACCGATCCTTCAACATCTTTATGCGGCCATTTTTCCGATCCGCTTTTTTTCGTTGAATTCCCATAAAAACATGCAAAATATCCGGATCAAATTTCTTCCCTGAAAGAGTCGTCATTTCCAGCAAGGTGCGATCCAGGCGCCAGGCATCCTTATAGGGCCGCTTATGAGTCAAGGCATCAAAAACATCCGCTACAGCCACGATGCGTGCCGGAAGCGGAATAGCCGATCCGGAAAGGCCATCGGGATAACCGCTGCCGTTCCAATTCTCATGATGGCTACGGGCGATCTGCCTGGCAATCTGATAAAATGACTTGACTCCCAGAATTTTTTCTCCAGCCAGGGTGTGATTACGCATGATCTCCCACTCCTTTTCCGATAATGGACCCGGCTTTTCCAGAATGCTGTCCGGTACATAAATTTTACCCACATCATGCAGAATGCTGAACCGGCCGATCTTATCCGACTCCTCGGCTGTCAAACCCAACGCATTGCTGATGTCCAGGGTTATATCCAAAATCCGGTAGATATGAGCACCCGTATCATCATCTTTTGCCTCTGCCGCCGTTGCCAGCATGGCGATTCCCTCATCAATCGCTTCATCCAGCAGCAGTGTTCTCCGCCGGACCAGATCTTCCAGGTTCTCATTCAGCTCCTTGAGTTTAAGATTTTGTTCAGCCGTAATCTTCAGCAGCATCTTGTTCTGAATCACCAGATTGTAGTGTTCAAAAGCCCGGCGCAGAGTTGTCTTGAGGTCTTCCATATCCCAGGGCTTTTTGACGTACCCATATAAATGCAACTGGTTGATGGCGGATAACGCATTCTCCAGAGAGGCATAACCGGTGATGAGAATCTCCACCAGATCCGGCTTTTTCTCTTTGGCTTGCTTTAGAAAGACGACCCCGTCCATTTCCGGCATCATGAAGTCAGACAGAATTACGCCGACATCATGGGCCGCCAGCACATTCAACCCTTCCTTGCCGGATTGAGCCATATGGATCGTGTAGCCTTCCTTGTGCAACATTCGCTCCAGACTGGTAGCGATCCGCGGTTCATCATCCACGATCAGCAGGGTTTGATTGGGTTCAAACATGATTTACCTCCATGGTTTAAACTGATTGTTGAGGCCTTATACCGGCATCCGGATCATAAAAGTGGTTCCCTTGCCCTCTTCGGTGGTGAAATCCATGCTTCCACCATGCAGTTCCGTGATTATCCGGTATGCGACATTCAATCCCTGCCCGATTCCACGGCCTACTTCCTTGGTGGTAAAAAAGGGATCAAATATCCGGTGTCGAATAGATTCCGGAATCCCGCACCCATTGTCACTGAATTGGATCTCAACGGAATCTTTCTGCTTGCGGGTTAAAACCGTAATTTTTCCCTTTTTCCCGTTTGCTTTACACACCGCGTCCTCAACAGCTTGCGCTGCATTGACGATAAGATTCAAAAAAACCTGGTTCATCTCGCCGGCCAGACAAAACACCGGCGGCAGGGTTGCATCAAAATCGGTTTCCACTACAGCCACCGTTTTCCATTCGTTCCGGGAGATGGTGATAGAGCTTTCAATCGCCTTGTTCAGATTTACCGCGGTCTTCTCATCCTTGCTTGGACGGGAAAAATCACGCATGGAAAGAACAATTTTGCTCACATGATCCATACCCTCGAAAGATTGAATGATGGATTGGGGTATTTCCGTGAGGAGATACTCCATGTCCACGGGTTTCAACAGTGCCTGAATCGCATCCACAATTTCCACACATGATTTTCCTTTTGCAACCTTTTCCGGCAATTGCATGATGAACTCGTGAACCGGTTTCAGATCGTTCAATGCATCCTCAAGAAATCGCAAGTTGTCCCTTACATATTGAGCAGGTGTATTGATTTCATGGGCAATACCGGAAGCCAGTCGGCCAATACTTTCCAGCTTCTGAGCCTGCACCAGTTTTTTTTCAAGCTGCTTATGTTCCGTGATATCCAGCATGACTCCGACAATTCCGGCGATATGGCCTTCGGCATCTTTATAAACGTCCTTATGAAAAACCACATCATGCAATGAACCATCCGGGAATTTCACGGACGCTTCGTACACCTGTCTGCCGGCTTCCTGAATCAATTTCATATCCGCCTGATGATATACTTCCGCCAGTTTTGACGGCGCGATATCAAACACTGTTTTGCCAACCATCTGCTCTTTCGGCACCCCGGAATAAACCTCAAAGGCCAGATTACCGCCCCTGTATCTTCCCTCCCGATCCTTGTAAAAAATCGGCGCGGGGATGGCATCCATGAGGGTTTGCAGGAAACAGAGCTGCTCATGAAGCTGGTTCGCCGTATTTTCCTTCTCCTTTTGGGCGGTTTCCAGCTTCTGCACGGTTTCCTGCAACTCCAGGGTCCGGTCATGAACCTGCTTTTCCAGCATCTGATGGTAGGCTTTTTCCTTTAATTCCAGTTCACGGCGTCTCAAGGCATTGGTAACACTGATAAAAATCTGGCTGGTGTCCACAGGCTTGATGATATAGCCATACAGATCCAGAGCAATGGCTTCGCGGGCGGTTTGCAGGTCTTCAACCACCGTTACAATAATGACGGCCGTATCCGGGTATTCTGAACGGATAAACCGGATCAGATCCAGCCCGGATTCTCCCGGCATCTGCAAGTCGGAAAGAACCATGTCAAAACGTGTCTGTTTCAGGCAGAGGCGAGCTTCCGCCGCATCGGATGCCATTCGGCAATGATATCCGCTGTCCGTCAGTATCCTGTTCTGCAGATGCCGAACCATTTCATCATCGTCCACAATAAGGACATTCCCTGTTGATTCCGGATTCATCGCTTGCATCTCGGCTGATCCTTTTATGATATGGGTCATAGCTTACAGCTTATCCAATACACGCCTGATCTGTTCAGCCAGTTCTTTTCTTCCAAACGGTTTTAGCAGCAAGGTGCATGCATCTGTTGACTTTACCTGATTTTCGCTGATCCGCTCGCTGAATCCGGTGCAGATAATCACCGGAATATCAGGCCGGGCAGCTTTCAGTTTCCGTGCCAGAACGTTACCGGTCATTCTGGGCATGGTCATATCGGTAATCACCAGATCATATGTTTCCGGATGACCCCGGAAATTTTCCAGCGCCTCCAGGGGATCTGTAAAGGTTGTTACACGATACCCCAGTGGTTCAAGCAGCCGGTTGACCAAAACGGTCAACACCGCCTCATCATCCACAAACAGAATGCTTTCGTGACCCAGGGGGATTTTTTGGTCGTCATCCTTTGGTTTTTCGAAAGCCGGTTCAGCCAGCTTCGGAAAGTAGAGATGAAATGTTGTTCCTTTCCCGATCTTGCTTTCCACCCGGATCATACCGCCATGATTTTTAACAATGCCGTACACCACCGACAACCCCAGCCCAGTCCCTTCTCCCTTGGGTTTGGTGGTGAAATACGGTTAAAACAGATGTTCCATGACGTGCTCCTCCATGCCGGTTCCTGTATCCGCGACAACGACTCTCAGATATAACCCGGAACGTTTCAGGAGTGACTGAGCGTTCGGAATGACCGCCATATCGTCTTCTTCGATGTTGACCGTGAGGCTGCCCCCTTTTTCCCTCATGGCATGATGGGCATTGACGCATAGATTCATAATCACTTGGTGAATCTGGGTAGAGTCTCCCATCACATATCCGTCCGCAGGAAATTTCTGATCCATGGAGATGGTTGCGGGCAGGGTTGCCCGCAGCATCTTGAGTGACTCTTTGATGATCAGACTCATTTTCAACGGCAGGAATTTGCTCTCTGCCTGGCGGCTGAAAGCCAGAATCTGATACACCAGATTCTTGGCGCGGTGTCCGGACTTCAGTACATTCGTCAAATAACCATTCAACACCTCACCGGACAAATCCGTTTGCTGTGCCAATTCCGTATATCCGATGATTGCCGATAATATGTTGTTGAAATCATGTGCGATGCCGCCAGCCAGTAATCCAATGGACTCCATCTTCTGGGCCTGCCGCAACTGTTCCTCCAGAACAAGCCTCTCCGTGATATCCACGGCGACTTCCACCGCTCCTGTAACCTTGCCAGTCAGATCCATCACCGGACATCCTTTCAGGAACAGGGTTCTGCCTTTCTGATTTATGTGCGTACCTGTTTGCGTGCATCCGAACCGGATCGCCTGATCCACAGGACAATCCGGACAGACTTCCTTCCGGTTCTGCATTACCTCGAAACAGGGCCTGCCGGTCATCTCCTCTCTTGCCAGACCAGCGGAA
>CAMBQS010000304.1 GCA_945870015.1 Desulfocicer vacuolatum DSM 3385 | reverse complement strand
GGCCATCACAAAGTCGGCTTTCTTATGCAGATTATGCGGGTCTTCGTAGTAGGTAATCGCTTTTTTGATATCCCCTACCAGGCCATGCATGGCCAGATACCAACTAAAGGCATGACGCAAGAACACCAAACCCATTACCGGCATAAAATATTCATTGCCGGCATAATTGGAATTCGCCCGAAGCGTATCTGCCGCGCTCCAGAGCCTTCTTTCGATTGCTTCAATATTTTCAAGTTGTGACATCGTTTTATTTTACTTAAAAAATAATCCTTTCTCCTTGAAACTGATATAACCATCATCGGTGATGATGATATGGTCAAGCACTTCAATATCGAGAATCGTGCCTGATTGGATCAATTTTTCAGTGAGCCTGATATCCTCATCCGATACTTCCCTGTTTTTTGATGGGTGATTGTGCGCCAATATGATTGAAGAGGATAAGTGGCGTATGGCTGGTTCAAAAACTTCGCGCGGATGTACCAGGGTTTCTGTTAATGTGCCGATAGAAATCGTTTCTTTATGAATGAGTTGCTTACGGGCGTTGAGATACAGCACCATAAAATTTTCTTTTTGTTTGCCGTGCAAGTCAGCAAGCTGGGCAACAGTGTCTCTTACAGAATCAAGGATCGGAAGAGAATCATTAAATGAACCAACCGCACGGCTGCCAAGCTCCAAAGCTGATTTGATCGTAATGGCTTTGGTATCTTCCAATCCCTTGATGCCTGTCAGTTCATCTTTATGTAACGGTTAAAAGTTTGGTCAAAGGATATTTTTTCAAAATTTCCTTGGCAATATCCAAAGCGCTCTTACCGGCCCGCCCGGTACGAATAAGGATTGCCAAAAGGTCGGCATCGCTTACATTCTCCGCTCCCTTTTCAGACAGCTTTTCTCTCGGCCTTTTATGTTTTGGTAAATCTTTGATTTTGGGCATAGTTGTATTCGGATCGAACTCCATTCTGAAAAATCAAATCCAGCTTTGCGCGCAAAACCGGCTGGTGAGCCAATAAAAATATTTCCTACCGGGTACCATATGCTCCGATTTATAAGAATACACCCCAATGTGTCAAGAATTGTTTGAAATCGTTAACAATATGTTGGTATTTTTTTAAAATATTAATTGACCAGCCTGATCTAAATGGGTATGTTTTGGTTCGTGGTATGATCTCAGATCACCTGCAAACGAGATTTTCTTCAGTACTGTAAATATTGCAAAGCAAAGGAGGAAGCATGATATCTACAAAGATTTTTACCAGGATAGCCGTGTGTGGTATGATCGTGAGTGCCCTGCTGCTCGGCGGGTGCGGCAAGAAGTCCGAGGAGAAGATAGCGGAAGAGACGATGGAGAATATGCTCAAGGTGTCTACGGGCAAGGATGTGGACGTGAACATCCAGGGAAAGGACATCAAGATCGAAGGGCAGGACTCCAAGGCCCAGATATCCGAAACCAGTGTCTGGCCTCCTGAAATGTTCGAGGACGTACCCAAGTTCACTGCCGGCAAAATCGAGCATGTAACCAAAACGCAGGAAGGCAGCAACCAGACATTCAATATCTTTTTTGCCAATATAGAGGGGGATGCGCTGAAGAATTACCTTGCTGCGCTGAATGAAAAAGGATGGCAGACCCAGCTCATGGATATGGGTAAGGGCGGGATGATCAGCGCACAGAAAGACAAGCTGGGCATGAATTTTTCCTTCAACACGGAAGATAAGAAAGGAATCCTGGCGGTCTTTTCCGCACAATAAATAAGTTTACCCACAAACAGCTTTCACATATGTTCATCTATAAAAAAACAAGGGCTTATCCATTTTGAATCTTCCTATATCAAAGGGTTTTCAAGAGTATTTCTGATATCTTTAATGAGAATCAATAATTTTAATGTGTCGCCGGGCAGAGGTCTGAATCCTTGTCTCTCATAGAAATTTTTGGCATTTTCATCTTTTGCATTTACGAAAATGGCTCTTGCCCCAATGTGTTCAGACACCATCAAAGATCTTAAAAGTGCATCCTTCAATAGGGATACGCCCATTCTTTTCATTTGATATCTGAGATCGACTGCTAATCTGGCGAGGACAACAACAGGTATCGGGTGTCGTGCCAATCCTTTTTTTATTCGCGGAGTCGCTTCTTCATAATCAACAGACCCCATCGCAAGACTGTAGTAACCAATAACTTCCTGATTTTCACAAATGACAAACGTTTTTGCAGAATTTGCCCTGCTGTTTACCATGGCAAATTTTTTTAGCCAATCATTTAAAAATCCATTCCCGCAATCAAAATTTTCAATCACATGTTTTTCTGACAAAATTTGGGGAGCGGTTATTCTTCCCATGGTGCTTTTTCCTTAAGAATTTTATTGAGTTTCGGATTATATTGAGCCGGCCTTTCAAGGGCTTTCTGAAATGCCACATAATCTTCTTCATTAAGGAAAAAAGTTGTTTGCTCCGTCAATACCTGTTCGGAGGCGCGGCAAACCGAGCGTAAGACAAAATCCGAGACGCTGGAATGAGTAGATTTTGCAGCCCGGCTTATCAGTCGTTTTTGCGCATCCGTTACCCTCACGTTTAATCGATCGTTTCGTGTTGCCATTTTTATTCCTCCTATTTTATAAGTGATACCATTGTACTCACAAATAAACAATAATGTCAAGATTTCCCATAAAATCAGGAAAAAATTGCTGTCTTTTTTTAAAATTTGAGGCACGAAAGACTGGCACTTTCAAGCAGCTTGAAAGCGGGATACGATCTAATGACCAACCTCAGCTCTTGACAGAGCTAAACCTTACATATAAGAAGATAAAATTATGAATGTCGCCAACAAAGCCTATTATTATGCCTTGTCCGTTGCGGTCATGTTCAGCCTGATGATCAAATTCTGCTTTACATTCCAAAAAAAATGCTGACCATGTATAAATACCTCAAATCCAAAATCAACCGATCCATTCATGTCCCGAAAGACATTTCCAGACTGATCACATACAACCCCAAGAAAGAATCCCATCCGACCGATGCCGGCATGACTCCAAAAGAGGTGGCCGCCATCTGGGCCGGTGTTGAGAATTTATATCGCACTGGTGTGTATCCGGGGATATCTTTCTGTTTGAGGCGGCAGGGGAAGGTGGTCTTAAACAGGGCCATCGGCCATAGCCACGGCAATGGATACGGCGATACGACGGACACGAAAAAAATCCGGATGACGCCGGAGACCCCCCTCTGCCAGTTCTCAGCATCCAAAGCCATCACCGCCATGATGATCCATCTCCTGGTGGAGCAGGGCAAGCTTCACCTCTCCGACCCGGTGGCCCATTACATCCCGGAATTTGCGGCCAACGGAAAGCACAACATCACCATCTACCACCTGATCTCCCATCATGGCGGCATCAGTAGCCTTCCGCCCGGTGTGGACCCGGAACTGCTGTTTGACCCTGACGCGTTCATTGCCTACCTGTGCAGCTTGAAACCCTCTGCCGAGGGCGGCAAGCAGATGGCCTATCATGCTGTCACAGGTGGAGCCATCATGGGTGAAATCGTCCGCAGGGTAACCGGAGAAGACATCCGGGCGCTGCTGCGAAAATCGGTTCAAAAACCTTTGGAGTTCAAATATTTCAATTACGGCGCACCCGAAAAACAAATCCCGAAGATCGCTGTCAACTATGACACCGGATGGCCCCTTCTCTTTCCCATCTCCTACATTGCCAAACGTGCGTTGAGTCTTTCCTGGGGTGAAGTGGTGCGGATATCCAACGACCCCCGGTTCATGCGGGTCATCATACCAGCCGCAAACTTAGTGGCCACGGCCGACGAGATGTCCCAATTTTTCCAGATGATGCTAAACGGCGGGGAACTGAACGGTGTGCGGATTTTCGATCCCCTGACCATCAAACGGGCGGTCACGGCTGCGAATGCCATGAAATTTGACGGTACTATGGTGGTTCCCATGCGCTACAGCTCCGGATTGATGCTGGGCGCGTCTCCCATCGGTATGTGGGGGCCTTACTCCGAATCCGCTTACGGCCATGTGGGATTTATCCATATCCTCTGCTGGGCAGACCCGGACCGTGATATTGCCGTGTCGCTGCAAACCACCGGTAAGCCCTTGGTGGGACCCCACCTGATGACTCTTGCCAAACTGCTGCTGATTATCGGCAGAAATTGTAAAATAAAACCGGGCGTACACCAGACCACCGGGACAAACGGGGCATTGCTGTTACCACTTCAGAACATGCTGCGCCGGCTGCTGCTGGATTTATAATGCATAATCGGAATCATAGCTCGGACAGCATGGTTTCTTGATAATTGTTTTCAATATCCTTGACACCTCATGGCATCTTGCATACAAAAAAGCTGAAAGACGGTGATTATCTATTATTGAAACAATCTCGATAGATTAAAAAAAATGAAAATACAATTTGACCATTCGGATGATCGATTACAGGAAAAAATAAAAGACCTTCTCCAGGGGCCGAAAAATCCGGAAGCGGAATTTCTTTTTTCCGGCCGTACTTTTGGAGAAATTTTCGAGATGGCGTGGAAATTAGAAGAGCACTTCTCCTCATTGGTTTTACAAAATCAGGCGATCTGTCTTTGTACTCAGGACCGCTCTGTAATGGCCGCAGCAATGCTGGCTGCGCTTTCCTGTGAAGGGCCGCATCTGCTCATCCCCTATTCGGATTCAGATATTGTATTGAATGAAATGAGCCGACAGGTACCCTATGATAGGGCCATAGCCGATGTTCCGCATCATTTCCCCAGAGAGGTCT
>CAMBQS010000303.1 GCA_945870015.1 Desulfocicer vacuolatum DSM 3385 | reverse complement strand
TTACCCAATGGAGCCAATCTGAATCTCTGCCTGACCTGCGGAGCATGCGCTTCCGGCTGCCCGGCAACCGGACTTGAAAACATGGATCCACGAAAGTTTGTCCGGATGGTGGCACAGGGATTGGATGAAGAACTGACCAGACATCCCTGGGTATGGATGTGCTCCATGTGCAAACGATGTGTCTGGGTGTGTCCGATGAATATCGACATCGCTGCAATGGTGTATCAGGCCCGCCAGTTGTGTCCGCGCGAAGAACGTCCTAAGGGCATTCTGGGCTCCTGTGACATGGCGCTGCGGAATACCAGCGGCAGTGCAATGGGAATAGCCGAAGATGATTTTGAGTGGGTGATCAATGATATCCTGGATGAAGTCCATGAAAACCAGCCGGGATGGGAAGATCTCCAAGCGCCGATGGATAAAAAGGGCGCCCATTTTTTTCTCAGTCAGAATTCCCGTGAGCCTGGCATCGAACCGGAGGAGATGATTCCGCTGTGGAAAATCCTGCACATTGTCGGTGCTGACTGGACTTACAGCAAAAGAGGATGGGGTGGGGAAAACTACTGCATGTTCCTGGCAGATGATGAAAGCTGGGAAAAAGTGACCAGAAACACAATTGCCTCAGCCATGGATCTGGGCTGCAAGGTTTACCTGAATACAGAATGCGGTCATTCCACCTTTTCAGTATGGATGGGTCAGCAGCGTTTCGGAATAGAGACCAATCTCGAAATCGCACCTATGGTTCGTTACTATGCAAAGTGGATACGGGAAGGCAAACTGAAACCAAGTTCAGACTGGAATAAGGAACTCAAAATCAAATTCACGGTTCAGGATCCATGTCAGCAGATCCGGAAAAGTTTTGGCGATGCCCTGGCCGAAGATCTTCGTTTTGTTGTAACTGCCTGCATCGGAGAAGAAAATTTTATCGATATGGTTCCAAACCGCTCCAATAACTACTGCTGCGGCGGAGGCGGAGGTTATCTGCAATCCGGTTTTAATGAAGCCAGACTGGAATATGGACGTCTGAAAAAAGATCAGATTTTATCAACCGGCGCGGATTATTGCATCACACCGTGCCACAATTGCCATGATCAGATTCATAAACTGGCGGAACATTATGAATGCGAATACCACACCATCCATTTATGGACCTTGATCGCTCTGTCATTGGGTGTCCTGGCGGAAGGGGAAAGAATATACCTTGGCCCGGACCTGGCGGAAGTCAATCTTCCAGGTGAATGAAAACCGGAATTTCAGACAGCAACTGTAATCAATAACAAAATTTATTGAGGTATCAACTATGTCCAATTGGGAACCAAAAATTGTCGCATTTTTCTGTAACTGGTGTACATACGGCGCTGCCGACCTTGCGGGGGTCAGCCGTTTGCAGTATCCGCCCAACATCCGCGTCATCCGGGTGCCTTGTAGCGGCCGGATCAGCCCGAAATTTATCCTGTCCGCATTCCGGGAGGGGGCTGACGGAGTATGGGTATCAGGATGCCATCCCGGTGACTGCCACTATATCGAGGGGAACTACTATGCCAGGAAAAAATTTCTCCTGTTCAAAAACCTGATGGATCACATGGGAATCGAACCGGGTCGTCTCCATTTTTCATGGATCTCCTCTGCAGAATCAACCAAGTTTCAGAAAATTGCGACAGAAGTGGTCGATTCTGTAAAGCAGGCAGGGCCATCCATACAGTTTAACAAAAGAGCCGTCGGATTTCCGGTCCAGGAAAAGAGTTTATCGTAACAGCAGATTAAAGTGGAGGATGGAAAATGGCGAAGCAGAATTCCGTTATCGGATCTGTATTGGTTGTGGGTGGAGGGGTTTCCGGTATCAAGGCAGCGCTGGATCTGGCTGAGTCCGGTTATTATGTATATGTGGTTGAAAAAACACCGGCCATCGGCGGAGTCATGTCGCAACTGGACAAGACCTTTCCGACTGCGGACTGTTCCATGTGCATCTTGTCTCCCTATCTTGTGGAGACCGGCCGGCATCAGAATATTGAATTGATTACCTACGCAGACGTCGAGTCGGTTGAAGGAAACCCCGGGAATTTCCGGGTGAAAGTCAAAAAGAAAGCACGCAGCATCCGGGCTGAATTGTGTACCGGATGCCGGGCCTGCCTGGATGCTTGCCCGGTTAAACAGCAGGTAAAATAATATCTGTCTTTATCAGAGAACCAAAGGAGATTTTTTCATGCCAACCGATTTGACCGGCGCAGTCATGATTGCCGGAGGCGGCATCACCGGCATCCAGTCTGCCCTGGATCTGGCCAATTCCGGCTACTATGTCTACATTGTTGAAAAATCACCCTAAACTGTTTGAAATTGACAAAAGACAAGTGCGGTAATTGCGAAAAGGTTTGCCCGGCGGGCGCGATTCGATTTGATGATCAGGATAAAAAGCGAACCCTGAATGTGGGAGCCATGATCCTGTCACCTTCATGGCAACAAAATAAGAAGGACTTTCATACAACAGACATGAATGACAGGTTAAGGATTTTTTTAAAAAACTCCCAGCTTATCAGGTGGAGTCCCCTCACTGAGCATCTTGATCACCCGAAGCATTCTCTGTAAGGAGATATGATAAATTTTTTTGTTTATAAACGTTGTTATTGTGGGATCGACAATTCTTCAAGCTTCTGTTTTTTTACTTGAAGTCGATGTTGTGGCTGACGACGAATGAGATTTTTATATTTTTTTTGTATTTCAAGTACATGTTGAAAAAACAGATCTCCATTGTTCCGGCATTCGATTTCAATTTCATGACGGATTTTCCGGATCTCTTCAATGATTGGATCGTGTGTCATGTTACACCTCCATTAATTCTTCTGGTGTGCATATCACCGGTGTTCGTATACCTTATTCGGCATTTATTTCTTCAATAATCTTTTTCACCCGACCGCTGACAATATGGGTACAGTTCCATGATACCAGGAAGTCCAACCCATGCCATGCAGCCAACGCAAGGTGGTATGCATCTGCTCTAGCTTTTTCAGGAATCTGAACAACATTGAAATATTCATCTGCCAGCTTTCTTACTTCCGAGACAACTTCAAGGATTGAAAATGAGACGACTTTGTCAAGTCTGTGTTGAACGGCAACATTATCTCCTCTTGATATTTCATCGATTACGATTGGAGATACAAATATTTCACTTTAGGCAGCGTTTTTTCCCACCACTCGTGTGTTATTTGCTGGTGGGCAGCGATTATCAAATCCCGGCTGGGCCTGGCTGCAACATAGCTGATAACAGTCGATTCCAGATAAACAGTTGGTTTCATAGTAACCTTTTGGTATCAATATGTTGAACTATTTCCTTGATTGAATGATTTGTCTAAATTCTATCATATTATTTATTCAATGAACAGTTATAAGAATTTTTTGTCAGGAAAAAAACAACATGTTTTTTATAGAATACCCAGCTTATCAGGTGGCGTCCCCTCGCAAAGCATTTTGATCACCCGGAGCATTCTCAGCTCCATGATAAAAGAGGGGAGTTCAAACCCAAAAACCAATAACATATTCAGGAATGGATTTCCGGCAGACCACTCGATTTTCCATCTTTCAATCAGCCTGGTTGAGCCGTCAGGTTGCTGTAACAGCGTAAAACTCCAGAAACCGGCAATAAACATACCCTTTGCTACCGGTATAAAATATTTCCGGTCTTCATGAAGATCCCTGGAGTCCATTCCAATTACCATCTTTTTGTTTTCTTCCAATGCCAGAACCGTCGCACCCATTCCGTTTTTGTGAAGTCTGATATGGTCTCCGGCCTTGATGTCCTGCAACCCTGGATCAATATGATAGACATTGTGAATCCCGAATCCAAAAAGCCTTTCCAGCCAGTCATAGCTGTAAAATCCGCCCCGGCCCTGACCCAATTGTCTGAACCATGGAAATACTGCTTCCGGAGAAGCATGGATGGTAATGGCATGGGTCATGTCAATAAAAGGGTTTTTCACCATCTCATCTTCAGGCATTTTCATGGTTCTCTCCTCCGGGGTTGCTCCCCAGTAAGAAAACCATCTTCTGAGCGCAAACACATAAAGGAGTAGTAAAACGATTTCAACCAGGACTATTTTGATAATAAGCATCAGGAAATCCATTTTTTCCCTTTCTCATCACTACTCAGGTAATATAAATATATTTCTGAATCCGTTCTGTTATATCTTCTACGGCATGCGGGTTATGCAGTGTGATTTTTATTGCATGGTTCGGGCATGTTCTTTCACACCGCCCGCACTTTCTGCAAATATCCTTGTGAACCGCTTTTCCGTTTTCAATAATGATTGCATCAAATCCGCAGGTTTCAATGCAGGTGCCGCAGCCAATGCAATCATCAGTCACTTCGATTGTCATTCCCTCAACCGGTGTCATGACTTGATCCAACTGATCCGCTGGCGCATGCTTGAAAAAAGTCATCATGCAGCAGCAGTGGCAGCAGAAACAGACGCTGAGAAGCTTTTTCTTATCCGGTATCAGGAATAGATCATTATCCACCCGTACTTTGCCGGTCATAGGGACAAGTCCTGCCTGGATCGCTTTTTCCACATGGGCATGGGCCTCCTCCCTTGTCACCCGGCGACTGATTCCTGCCGGCATGTCCAGGGCGCTTTCCCCCATGAACAGACAACCCACCTCATCAGTATGATGTTCACACCGGTTGCCGAAACGGCAGCCGCATTTGTTAAACACCACATGGTAATCGGACTGGTCGATAAATCCATGAACAACGGAAGGAAGGAGAATCTGCTCCTGTGT
>CAMBQS010000302.1 GCA_945870015.1 Desulfocicer vacuolatum DSM 3385 | reverse complement strand
TAAAAGACAGGTCAGATGCAACAACAGACCAGGTTCTATCTTTCACGGAATAATGAACCACCTCCGAGGTGTTTTGCCGGAAATAGATATCAAACTCACTCCGGTAATCATTGGAGGCGTATATTTCACCATTTTCAAGCACGGAAATATCATTCGGTGACCAGAGAAATCTCTGATCTATCATCAATTTATGGAATATCAGTTCATTGCCTGAAATACGGTATATGGCGATTCCATTTTCTTCTCTTGTAGATCGGTAGTAAAGGTCGTGCAGAATTACATATAGAAATGTGTCCCCGTTTTCATGCCGGATATCCATTCCATGCGGCTGAAATGCAGATAGATCCGCCGGCTCTCCGGTTCGTTTCATTTTCTCGGAATATCCTTCTGATAAATCATAGGAATAGATATCTCCATATCGAGCAGGTTCCCGGCGCTCATGTGATGAAATCAAAAGGCGGGGTTTTTGATTCCACCGGTCCAACACAAAATCTTCCGTACCGGCTCCAATTTCTACGGGATGGCAGTTACGGTGTTTGTCATACTCAGGAAGCGACTGCCGGATTCCGCATGAAATAAGTATAGTAGAAATAAAGGATAAAATGAGTATATTTTTCTTCATGGATTGACACCTCTATTACGGTTTCCGGTTGACGGTTGACGGTCAACCTGTGTTTGAAAAAGTTTTCGGAACAGACTAACCGACAACTGTCAACTGTCAACCGGAAACCGTCCAACCGATTGATTCATCTTCCCCTGGATATACCCCTCCAGATCCAGCGCAACGTGAACAAATCCTAGTTTCTTGATCTCCGGAACAATCCTTTGCAGTCGCTCCGGGTCTGTTATCTTGTGAAATTCATTCTTCCGGATTTCGATCCGGGCGATTGTTCCATGATGCCGCACCCTGCTGCTCAAGAAACCTTCTGCATAAAGAATCTGTTCTGCGGATTCGATCATCCGGATCATATCCTCATGAATGGAGGTTCCAAACGGAATTCGTGTCGCCAGGCAGGCCATAGCAGGCTTATCCCAGGTTGAAAGCCCTCTCTCTTTCGAAAGCTGCCGGATATCCTGCTTGGTCAATCCGGCATCGATCATTGGCGCATGAATTCCATGCTCCTGAGCGGCAGCAAATCCAGGCCGGACATCTTTCAGGTCATCCACATTGGCTCCATGACAAATCGCCTGGATTCCCAGTTCAGCAGACTTGTTCTTCAAAATCTGAAAGAGATTCTGTTTGCAGACATAGCATCGATCCGGTTGATTGTTCCTGAACCCGGGCAGCTTCAACTCATCGGTTTCAACAACAACATGACGTGCCCCCAGTTTTTCAGCAATCGCAAGAGAATCCCTGAATTCCTTGCTTGGATGTATAATGGATGAAGATGTAATTGCGACAACCCGGTCTCCCAGAATTTCGCAGGCAACGGAAAGAAGAAAGGTGCTGTCCACGCCACCGGAAAAGGCCACTATCAGCGAATCGAATTGTTGTAAAACTCGAATCAATATTTCCTGTTTCTGCTGTATACTTTTCACCAGGCTCGAATCCCTCTTTGGAACCCCAAAAATTATGGCTTTCCAAATCGCATGACCGTCTCTTTTGCCTGCTCCATAATTTTAACCAGCAACTCTTTTACCGTTGGAATGTCATGGATCAGGCCAACCCCCTGCCCAACGGAAATCACACCTGCATCCAGATCTCCTTCACGATACATTTTCCGTGCAAGATCACCGGCAACAATCGACAACACCTCCGCAAAATTCCCACCCGATGCTTCTGTTTCCGCACATTTTTGTGCAGCGGCATTTTTCCAGACCCGATGGGTTGCATCGATCGATCTCATGATCAGCATGGTATCCAGTTCAGATGCATTCAAAAGGGCCTGTTTCAGATTATCATGAATCGGGCATTCCTTTGTCAACAGGAACCGGGTACCCATAATTACTCCATCTGCTCCCAGAGAAAGAACGGCTGCAACACCGCGGCCATCCGAAACACCGCCTCCTCCGATAACCGGAATTTTCACTGCATCCCGGACAGCCGGGATCAGGACAAGTGTTCCAATATCCAGTTTTCCTGTTGCCCCGCCATTTTCATACCCTACCACCGTAACCATATCTGCACCCATGGCTTCCACTTTCTGGGCATACCGGATTCCCACACATTTATGAATCCATGTCATTCCTGCATCTTTGAATCGTCTGCAAAGATCGACAGGAGCGGAGTGGCCCGAAGTCTCAACAATCCTGACTCCCTTTTCGATCAGAACATCCACATAATCATTGTTATCGATTGGACGCATGCTCGGGAACAGGTTGATATTTACTGCAAAAGGTTTCGTGGTCCGTTCGTTAATCCGGTCTATGGCTGAAGCGAACTCCTCTCTGGATGGATAAATTGCAGAGGCCAGTATTCCAAGCCCTCCGGCTTCGGATATGGCTGCGACAAAATCCGAGGTTGAAATGGACATCATGGTACCACCGACAATGGGATATTGAATCCCTATTTTTTCAGTCAAGGCTGTTTGAAACATGATCCTCCTTTTTGCTTGAGAAAAGCAAGCCATCCAGTTAGAAGTACAATAAAAAAACTTTCGGCAACTATATCTCAAGATTGTATGGAGTGCCAATGTTTTTTTACGATGCAGTATCTCATGTTCCACAATTTCCGCTCGATCATCAGAGATGGAATTGCAGAATATTTTTCTGGAGTATTTGTCCCCTTTCTGATAAAAATTTTCCTGCCATCAATCATTTTTCAAATTCCGCATATATGATACCCGGAGGAACAGTGAAGATTGAAGATTGAATTCACCAAAATGGAAGGCATCGGCAATGATTTTCTTTTCATTGACGACCGTAATCATGGTATCGAAAATCATATCCCCTACCATACATTATCCAGACGCCTCTGCGACAGAAGGTTCGGTATCGGAGGAGATGGAATGATCCTGATCCTCAATTCCCAGGTTTGTGATCTGCAATTCAGAATATTCAACTCAGACGGGAGTGAGGCGCAGATGTGCGGAAACGGAATGCGCTGCTTTGCCCGGCTTGTTTATGAAAAACAGATCATCCGGAAAAATGAGTTTTCTGTGGAAACCCTGGCCGGGAAAATCATCCCGAGGATTCTGTTTGACAAAGCGGGAAATATAGATGCCGTAAAAGTGGACATGGGAGAGCCCATACTGGACCCTGCAACCATACCATTTGTTTCGAACCAATCACAGGTTATTTCCGAAGCGGTCGAAATCGATGGCAGGCAGATCATGATTACCGCCGTATCCATGGGAAATCCCCATGCTGTCATTTTTGTTGATTCCGCAGACAGGGCTCCGGTGCTTCAGCTCGGCCCGATGATTGAAAAGAATCCACGGTTTCCGGAAAAAACCAATGTTGAATTTGTGGAAGTCATTTCAGACAATGAATTAAAGATGAAGGTATGGGAACGGGGTGCTGGCGTAACACTTGCCTGTGGCACAGGGGCATGCGCAGCCCTGGTTGCTGCCCATCTGAACCAAAAATCATCAGAGCAGGCCGTGGTGCATCTGGATGGCGGGGATCTTTTCATCCAATGGGATCGAAAAACCAATCATGTTTATAAAACCGGCCCTGCCGATATGGTGTTTACCGGCACGATTGAAATATAAGAGAGCCAATTTCAAAAGTCTGTTGTTGTAGTTCCGGCGAAAGCTGGACACGAAGTAAAGCGTAAAAATATCCAGTATTTTTAGTTCTTTTCTGGACATGGGCTTTCGCCGGTGTGATGCTTTTCAATCGTTTTGAAATTGGCTCAAGAGAAAAGGAAAAGATGAACCGCCCTGTTTCAATACCTTCCTTTCATTCTTGACACATTTGATATTATTTATTACCGTAACAAAAAAATTTCCAATTGATTCAATGACCCGAACCTCAGGAAATCGTCCCCATGATCGTCAGCTTTGTACAAACAAAAGGTGGAACCGGGAAAAGCACGCTGGCACTGAACACGGCATTCTCCAGGCGGATTCAAAAACAATTTCAGTCCATTGCACTGGTGGAACTGGACCCCCAGGGAAGCCTGAAAAACTGGTGGATTCAGAGAGAAGAAGAAGGACGAAATACGGAAAAGGTTTCTTTTCACCATATCTCCAGCACACAAAAAGCGGTTTTTCAAAGCGGTATTACTGCCATTGCAGAGCATAATGAGCTGATCATCATGGATATCCCGGGAGAAAGCACCGGGAAACTTCATACCCGGTTTGCCTGTGCATCCTCGGATCTGGTCATTATCCCCATGCGTACATCCACCAATGATGAACTGGCCTTTGCAGACAACCTGTATCCGATTATTCGGGAAATCACAAACATCGCCCCTGAAAAACGAAAAACCTTTCATGTGCTGCCGTCCTTTACGCATCCGCAGTCCAATAACAAAAAGATTTTCGAATATTTTTCAGACATCCTTCCCAGTCATCTGGAGTGCATGGGGGTCGTATATCCCCATCGATCGGTCTATGAAAACTTTAACCGGGACGGTATGAACCTGATGGAATACGCGTTTTCGGTCGAACAGAACAAACGAAATGCAGTCCAGGCATCACGGGCGGTTATGGATATTGAAGAGATTTCAAAAAACATCATTGATTTACTGGAGAGAAACAATGGCAGTCCCAAAAAAAAGAAAAAAACTCGATGAAACATCGCAGGAACTGAAAAAAAAGAGTCCATCGCCTTCACACCGGAGACAAACGGTCAAAACAGAAGAGGCATTGTCCCGGAACACTTCCAAAAAAATTGA
>CAMBQS010000301.1 GCA_945870015.1 Desulfocicer vacuolatum DSM 3385 | reverse complement strand
ATTGCGGTCGCACTGTCTGTTCCAGCAACTTGCGTATCAAAGCATTGATCGAAATTTGATGTTTTTTAGCGTATTGCCTTCCTGATTCCAGGAGGTCTTTATCAATGGATAGGTTAAATTCGGCACAGTTACCCCTCTTTCCCTTTTTACACAGGATATGTGATCCCTGGATATGTGTAAGAATTATTCCAGCATCTTTTTAAAAAACGATACAGTCTGATCCGGTAGTGTTCAACGATCAGATCGACTTCATTTCCTAATCTGTCCCTGTAAAAATAATGATCAGCCTCGGAATAGAAGAGGGCGACTATCTTGAAGTGGATGTCGAAAAAAACCAGATTGTCCTGAAGCCCAGAAAACTGATTGACCCTTCGCAAGGATGGTATTGGACAAAAGAATGGCAGGAAATGGAATCCGAAGCAGATGAAGACATTAAAAAAGATCAGTTATCCAAAAAATTCGAGTCTGATGAAAAACTATCTCTTTTTTTGAAAAACCCATCACACCCCTCGCTGAGGGTTAAGCAAATCCAGGGGACAAAGAATCGATGGGAGGGATCAATTACCATGAAATATCGTTTCACGTTTCAATTTCTTGAAAGCGGACTGATCTTCAGAACCATTGGAACTCACGATATATTGAACCGACTATAAACGGCCGCTGACAATGTTAGCAGGTTAATTTTCATTAGACAAAAGCGCTAAAAATACCCTTTACGACTGATGAAAAGCAGGACCTCCTGGGCAGCCTCATCCGGGGTCAGGCTGGTGGTGTCGATTCTGATTTCAGGATTTGACGGTTCTTCATAGGGATCATCCACACCGGTAAATCCTTTCAAAAGCCCGGCCCTGGCTTTGGCATACATACCTTTCCGATCCCGTTTCTCACATTCCGTAATGGGCGTAGACACATGAACCTCGATAAAGCCGCCATGGGCTTCAATGGACTCCCGGATCGCGGTCCTTGTCTTTTCATAAGGGGCAATGGGCGCACAGATAGCGATTCCCCGGTTTTTCGTGATTTCCGAAGCCACGAATCCGATTCGTTTGACATTGATATCCCGATGCTCTTTGGAAAAATTGAGTTCGGAGGACAGATTCCGCCGGACAATATCACCATCCAGAAGGGTAACCGGTCGGGTCCCGATTTCAAGAAACCGGGCATACAGGATCTTGGCTATGGTGGATTTCCCTGCACCGGAGAGCCCGGTACAGAATATGGTCAATCCCTGCCTGGAAGGTGGCGGATAGGATTTCTGAAGCTCCTGGATGACTTCCGGAAAAGAAGCCCATTCCGGCACTTTTTTGCCTGCCCGAATTCTTTTCTGGATATCGCTGCCGGTAAAGGAAATCGTATTCACGCCTTCCGGTATACCGCCGGCCAGTCTGTATTCATCCTCAAAGGGAAGATAAACCATTTCTTCAAAGGTGATGATTTCAACCCCCAGCTCTTCTTCCGCCGCACGTGCAAACCGGGTTGCCTCGTCATACTGATAAAAGGGATCATTGGTGCTGCTGTTGCCTGGTGAGGCATGGTTGTGGCCAATGATGAAATGGGTGCAGCCAAAATTCTTTCCAATGATCATGTGAAGAACGGCTTCCCTGGGCCCAGCCATGCGCATGGCCAGCGGCAGCAGGTTCATCACATACGAGTCCGGCGGATAATGAGCCACCACCTTCTGATAGCAGCGCATGCGGGTGAAATGGTCAAAATCGCCAGGTTTGCTCACACCGGCAATAGGCAGCAGCAGAAGATTGGCCTTCGCATTCTGCATGGCCTGGAGGGTCATTTCAAACTGGGGCCGATGAATGGGCTGCCGGGTCTGAAATCCCACAATCCGCTTCCAGCCGAGTTTTCCAAACATCTTTTTCACTTCAGCCGGTGTATTGCGGATCTGCTTGAAATCCGAATGAATGGGAAGGCTCAGTGCTTGAATTTCACCGCCGATATAAAACCGACCGGACCGGTTGTACAAATAATCCACGCCCGGATGGACCTGATCCAGACTGCCGTAAATCGCCAGGGCCTCCTTTTCCATATCCAGAGGAAAGAGATCTTCCACAACCATGATACCCAGTAAAAATCCTTCGGGATCTCTCAAGGCGACGGACTGCCCGATCTCCAAGGTCGAGGCCAAATTCTCCGAAATATCCAGACAGACCGGGATCGACCAGAGATCGCCGGTTTCAAGACGCATCCGGTCCAGAACCGACTCATAATCCATCTGCTTCATGAACCCTTTCAAAGGGGAAAACACTCCGGTCACCAGAAGCTCGAAATCACAAATCTGGCGGTCATTCAGGATAATATCCGGCATTGAGGTGGAAAGCTTTTTGAGCAGGTCCCGCTTTTCCTCAGATATCATAAGGTTCACCAATAAATCGGTTTTCATTTTTTCCTCATAAAATGTTTGTCATCACTCATTGCACTGGCAAGCCCTCTCAGCTCACGCATGGCAGGAAATGGAATCCGAACCTATGTGAAAAGCTCGGAATGTGTTCCTAACCGGGTAGGCCTGAGTTCAAAGTCAACAATCGCATAGATGAGAAGCCAGTCCGGCTCAATATGGCACTCCCTGAAATCCTGCCAAGAGCCTTTGAGTTTATGATCTTGGGATTCTGGAGGCAAAGGTGCTGGGATAGATAGTATTTCAAGAATTTTTTCCAATTTTTTTATATTCCGCCCCTGAGCCACAGCCTTTTTAAGATCTTTTCTGAACCTGTTTGTCGGTCGAATCGGTAACATTAGTTGATAATATCATCAAACATATCCGTTACACTGTCGTATTTTTTCCCAATCCCCTTTCTAGCTTCATCCATGGCTTGTATAGTGTCCTCATTTAAAATGCGCAAATCAAACGGCAGGCCTTTATGGGTTATAATCTGTCTGTAGAAAAGTTCATGAGCTGCTGATATCGACAGTCCTAATCCTTTGATAATGCGCTCAGCCTCTGTTTTAATTTTCGGAGTTATCCGTGTATGCGTCATTGCAGTTTTCGCCATGATTTAATCTCCTAAATGTATACCAAAATGATACACAGCATAATTCTGTTTGTCAATCGATCATTGTCGATTCTTTGGCAATACAGGGGAAGCATGTTTGTGACCGATGATGAAATGGGTGCAACTGAAATTCTTGAGCCAGTTCTTTGTCATACATAGATTGAATCCCGATTGATTCTTTTTTTTAAAAATTCGTTAATCCCATCATGAAGACGAATAATATCTATTTTTTTCCCAAATTCTTCTTCAAGCTCAGCCTTGATGGCTCCTAAAATCAACAGATCAGGTATTTTTTGTTCGATTATGATATCGATATCAGAATTCTCATTAGTAATGATATTTCTTGCAGCAGATCCAAAAAGGCCTATTTTTATAAAATCGTAATCAAATTGTTTCTCAGCCTTATACTTTTTTAATTTTAATATTATCTCTTCTCTGTTCATTGTATTACTCCTGACGGTTTATAAACCTTCGAGATTCTTTTTATATCGTTGTGTTTCACGGCAACAGGTCTAAAATCCTCTTGGTGACATCTGCCCTCATAAAATCAGAAAATGCCTCAAGGTTTTCGAGATTGCAGGTCTTCCCATCCATGCCCTTGAACTCCAGAGAAGATATCGCGAAATGAAAACCGACTCTTTCTTTGTGATTCCGGACATGACCGCCCCTTACCACCATTTTCTTTCTAAGCGTTGACTTTATATCCAGCAGCCATTTTTTATGCTGAATCGCTTTCTTTTCCAGTTTTGTACCCATTGCACCTTCGATCCTTTTTTCCAGAGTTTTGATATACCGGGCATCATCCACGGCTTCCCTGAAGCCTTTATGAATCAAAGTACTCAAGGGGCCATAGGAAGACCCAAGAGGCGCCCGTGCAATGGTTGTAGACTGCCCTCCGAATTGATCCGGCAAAAAAATGTCGTCTTTGGCCCGCTCCTCATCCGAATGATTCCAAATCGCCCAGTAAAAAGTCCCGGCTGCATCATATACCCAGGGGATAATCCCGATGCTGAAGCGAAACTTCCCAGGCGCATCATAAAACTGAAATCCACCATGATAGGTAAAGAGTTTCCTGTTCGCTTTTTTACAGGCATTGGACAGTTCAATGGATGGCCGGTTTGTGGACCATACTGCATGATGGTGGGAAAGCTTTTTTTCATCTCCTTCATGATAAAAAACGCCCATTGTCGGAAGCTCCGGGATCTGTTTTTCAACCATGGCATACAGCGTATTGTACCAGTTCAGTCTTTCCGGGCCGGGTTTGTGATCCGGCTCATCCAGAAGAACGGACAGGATATCGCCGTGCCCGGCTGCTTTCATCTGCTGATGATATTGCTCCAGCACCCGGATCAGATACGATTCAAAGGGCGGTGACAGATCGCTGGAAACATACTGGCTTCGATATGCCTGATCCCTTCCGTTTGAAATGCCTTTTCGCCCCAGCAGCCGCAGGATTTCATTTACCAGCTTGGGGCTGTCGCCACCTAAAAAAACTGCATGAGGACCTTTCATGCCGGCACGGTCCAGCATGTTTAAATATTCTGTATATGAGCTGAAATCAGCAGTCACCTGATCCCCTTGAAGTTTTATGGAATACCCGCCGCTGGTCCACCATGACACCTGATTGTGACCATTTTCAATCAGGTTTGTAACTTCCTTCTCATCCAGGAATTTGGATATGTACGCTCCCCGGCCCCAATCTTTTGCCTCGTCAAGTTCAAAAGGATGCACGGTCAATGAGAAAGGATATTCCCGGACTTTTTCCCCATTCATTCGCAGAACAAGCTGCCCCCTGTAT
>CAMBQS010000300.1 GCA_945870015.1 Desulfocicer vacuolatum DSM 3385 | reverse complement strand
GATCTTTCCACATGATGATTTCCGACGGGTAGTCAAGTAGTTCTGCAATGATCTGATAACGATCCCTTTTATCGTGAATCGGTAACCCCGGGGGGGTGGTAAAGCTGGTAATATAACCAGCCTGGTAGTCAGACCAGTCAGAGCGGGCCGGGCATTTATTGCAGATTTCATTATTTTTGCTCTCAAACTGGAGCTGACATTGACTGCAGGGAGGGTTCATATTCTTTCTTTCATTTGGTTATCATCCATAGTGAGATAGCAAACCCTGTACCACAGTGATCGTGTCTGTAAATACAGGATCTGTATTTCAACAGTTGAATGGATTCTTTTTTTGGATTCAATTGTCTCTTGGGCAATAGTGTGATAGGGTCGGTAAACAAAGTACACAATAGAATCAATCATATGAAAAAAAAATTTGGTTTCATATCCACTCGTTTTTCAGGAACAGATGGTGTTACACTTGAGGCCAGTAAATGGGCCGAGGTATTAAAACAGCATCATCATGAAGCATACTGGTTTGCCGGTGAACTGGACAGAGAACCGGAAAACAGCTACCTTGTGCCGGAAGCACATTTTAAACATCCACAAAACGAAGCCCTGAATAATGAAATTTTCGGAAGAAAAAGAAGGGAACTGGAAACAACTGAAAGAATAATCCACCAGAAAGATTATTTAAAAAAGCATCTCAGGTTATTTATTGAGAAGTATTCGATAGACATTCTGATCGTGCAAAATGCATTGACGATTCCGCTTCATATCCCCCTTGGAATTGCCCTGACAGAGACAATTGCAGAAACACAAATCCCTACGATTGCTCATCATCATGACTTTTATTGGGAACGAACCCGTTTCATTATCAATGCCGTGGGTGATTATCTGCGGATGGCGTTTCCTCCAAATTTACATAGTATTCAGCATGTTGTCATCAATTCATCTGCACAGGAGGAATTGGCCCATCGAACGGGAATCGCTTCGATCATCATTCCGAATGTCCTTGATTTTGAATGCCCGCCGAAAATCAATCGGGACCGGACATCAAAATTGCGGGAATCCATAGGGCTTTCTTCCAGCGATATCATGATCTTGCAGCCCACAAGGATCATACAGCGAAAGGGCATTGAGCATGCCATTGAATTTGTAAAAAAATTGAATAACCCAAGATACAAACTTTTTATCTCTCATGAAGCGGGGGATGAAGGGTTTGAATACCAGGACTGGATCCAGGAAAATGCATTGAGCCAGGGAGTTGATTTAAGACTGATCAACTCCCGGATAGCAGATCCCTGGAACAACCGTCATCCTGAGGAAGGGCGATATTCACTCTGGGATGTTTATCCGCATGCTGATTTTATTACTTTTCCCAGTCTCTATGAAGGGTTTGGCAATGCATTCCTGGAGGCAATCTATTTTAAAAAGCCAATTTTGATCAACCGCTACGCTACGTTTGTACGAGATATTGAACCCTTGGGATTTGATATGATTGTGATGGATCAGTACATTACCAAAAAGACCATCAAGAGCGCACAGGATGTTTTGGAAAATGAAGATCGCAGAACCCATATGGTTGAGAAAAATTATGATATCGCCACCCGCCATTATTCCTTCTCTGTTCTCTGGAACAACCTGAATTATATGATTGTGAAATATTTTGGTGTTAAATTATAAAGAATCGGAATCCGGGGTTCATATTTTTTTGCATCAGGTGGAAGCTCTGGAGCCAATTTCAAAACGATTGAAAAGCGTCACCCCGGCGAAAGCCGATTTCCAGAAAAGAACTGAAAATACTGGATAGTGTAACGCTCTACTTCGTGTCCAGCTTTCGCCGGAACTACAACAACAGACTTTTGAAATTGGATCTCGGGTTTATCTGTTGAGACCAGGAGAACCACAGGATAAAAACGATCAGGCCTCTCTTTCCCTGTTTGGGTGATATGTTGTTTGAAGATTTTTAAATAAGGCATATTACTTGCAAAATTCCAGTTGAAATTTTTCAAGGATGATCCGGGTCAATATCGATTGTATTCAAATGGAGGCTGTCATGAGGTCAAAAAAAAAAGCAGGGAAGGAAATCACCATACTTGGTTTTGTTTCGGAAGTTGAGAATGAAAATGATGAATTTTCAGGAGTGAAGATTTCAACGGATGATGATTATTATTATGTGATACAAAATAAAATTTCGAAACTGTTGGAAAACCTGATTGACGAGGATGTCGAGGTTACGGGTATTGTCAGCGCCGGGGCAGACGGCATTAATTATATCACCGTGACCGATTACGAGGTGTTGAATCTGGATTATGGATATGAAGATGATGAAGAAAAGGAAGAGGATGATTTTTTTAGCGACGATTATTTTAAGGATTGATACAGTAGGTTGGAACTATTTGTAGTCAATTTGCCTTTGGTCCGACGGTTCAGGACTCCTTGCTGTTTTTTCTAATCAGGAACATCAAGGAGTCTTTTTTTTGGGCTGGTTTATTCTGCTGAAAAATGGCCGGCAGATTCTTTTTCGCTCTGTAATAGCTTTTCACGAAGCTTTGTATACCTCACCATGGCGCCGAATGCTCTGGCAGCTCTTTCCGGGCTGGGTAAAACCGGAATCCCCCGATCCTGAAGTCCTGCAACAAAATGATTATCCCGCGTCATGAAAGAAAAACCAAGGATTGGTTTTTTAAATGTTTCCATAAGAGATGCCACGGATTGACATTGGGCGCCGACAATCTGAGCTGCCTGATCCAGGACTGCATCCTCAGGCACCCCCATGCCGGTTAGTGCCTGACGCACCATTCTTTCGGAGGCCAGAAAGTAAATCAGCATTCCATCGGATGCTTTTTCTTCGAGAAGGATTTCCGGAATACGATGAAAAAAATCCAGCGGGTTTTTGGTAAAGGTTAAATCAACAGGGTTGTTCACGCTTGCGGTATGCGGGACATAAGGAGCGATTTTTTCCAAGGTTTCAGGAGAGAGTGCCGGAAGTTCAAGCCCTGAACGTCCGCAGGCATCTGCTGCGGCTGCTCCAGGCCCGCCTGAATGGGTCTGGATGATCACCCGGTTGCCCTTTGGCAGGGGGGAAGATCCCAATGCATAGCAGAAATCAAACATCTCTTCTATGGATTGAGCCCGAATGATGCCGCTTTGCCGGAATACGCCGTCGTAGAGGCGGTCCGGGCCGGCTAAGGAACCGGTATGGGACAGGCAGGCGCGTTTTCCGGTTTCAGATCCGCCCACATAAAAGGCTACAATGGGTTTGTGTTTGGAAACATTCCGTGCGGTTTCAATAAATTTTTGTCCGCGCCGGATCGACTCAATGTAAAGAGCGATCACTTTGGTATTCGGGCAAGCCCCAAGGTATTCGATGCAGTCCACCAGATCGATGTCGGCTTCATTCCCTAAGCTGAAACCCGTACTGAAACTTTTTCCAAATCGTTGGTTGAGATAGCTGAACATCTGGGTGATGAAGCTGCCGCTCTGGGAGGCCATCCCGATAAAGCCGGGTTTGCCTTCAAAAGGTAAAAAAGTGGCATTGAGACGGGCATGGGAATTCACAACTCCAATGCAATTGGGGCCTGTAAACCGTATTCCGTATCGATTGGCGATTTCCAGCAGTTCGGCCTGACGTTCCACGCCCTCCCCTCCGACTTCATTAAATCCAGCAGAAACAATGACCGCATTCCGGATGCCTTTTTCTCCGCAGGCAGCAAGGGTTTGGGCTACGATTTTGGTGGGCAGCACAATGAAGGCCATATCGGCAGGTTCCGGAATATCGGAAACCTGCGGATATGCTGTAAGGTTTAAAACCGTTTTTTCCTGGGGATGTATTGGATAGAGCTTCCCGGTAAACCCATTGGAAATAATGGAACGGAAAATACTGGTTCCCATGGATGAAAAATTGTTGGAAGCGCCAAAAAAGGCAATGCTCTTTGGGTTCGAAATTGGATACAGGGGGCTTTCGGATATGGAAACAACCATTTTTTCACTTTCTTTCCAGAATAATTAAAGCATCTGCTGCTTTGACCTGACCGGTTGGAGAGATCATCAGGGGGTTGATATCAATTTCTTTGATAAACGGCTGCTGGATGCCGATCTGACCCATACTCATAAGAATCCGGCAGATCATGTCAAGATCCGCGGGCTGCTGCCCCCGGAAGGTGTCCAGCATGGCTCGGGATTTCAGCTCATCAATCATATCCATTGCTTCTATCTTGTCAAAGGGAGCGATTCGAAAGACCGTATCTTTCAGTATCTCAGCCATCACACCGCCGTATCCCAGCATGACACAGGTGCCGAACTGGGGGTCACGGGTTAATCCCGCAACAATCTCCCGCGGCCCTTGAAGCATTTCCTGAACCAGAACACCTTCTAAGGTGAGGTTGGTTTTTTCAATGACCCGTTTGTATGCTGATTGAACCGCTTCCGGTGTTGTGAGACCCAGTTCAATGCATCCGGTTTCACTTTTATGCATCAATTCCGGAGAGCAGGCTTTGAGGGCAACCGGAAAACCAATCATTTTGGATGCGTTGATGGCTTCATCAACGGTTTGTACAATCTCTTCCCGTGTAATTGGAATCCCGAAAGAACCAAGGTGTTTTTTGGATTGATATTCGGATAATGCCCGCTGTCCTTTTGAAATCGCCATCTCGATTGGGTTCATGATGAAAACCTGTGGTTTTTTTTTGTTTGATTATATATCCAGATCCCGGATGATTGTCAGGCCTTTGATCAGGGAGGTCATATCCTTTTTTCCGACTGCATTTTCAATGCTCTTTTCCAGTTCTGTTCCCATGAGCAGAATCTTCGGCGCCAGCTTATATG
>CAMBQS010000299.1 GCA_945870015.1 Desulfocicer vacuolatum DSM 3385 | reverse complement strand
ATCAGTTTTGAAATCGGTATGGAATATTGAAAACCCATAATGACCGACAGGATGATACCCAGAAGGACAATCAGCAGGGTAATAAATATAATGGAAGTTTTTTCTTTCTGGATCATTTCTTCGATAAAATCGATGGATACCCCGACGTGGACAAATCCAAGCGGAGTGTCCTGAAAGTGAATTGCCCGGGTAAGGTTCAGGATCTGGCTGCCGTTATTCAGGGTATGGACAAAAAAATGGTCATTCCCCTGCGTGCTTTTCTTACGGATATTTTGAAATGCATCCATTGGCCGGCCGATTTTTTGAGTATCGGTATGCGCTTTAATCTTGTTCTGATTATCCGTGATAAACGCATATTGGATGCCATCTACCTGGCTGGCATTTTTTACCAGCGTATTCAGTTGCAGGACATCGTCTTCAATCAGCGGAATCTTGCTGTTGTTGTCAAAATAGTTCAGGCTCACCAGTCCGATTTTAACGATCTGCTGGTATAGATTTTCTTTCTGGCGTTTCAAAAAAACAAAATTGAATACCAGGGCAGTCAATGAAACAACCAATATCGTGGTAATGGATAACTGAAACCAGATCGGTATTTTCGGGGCCGGGAGCCTTTCTGTAAATGTTCCCCGGACTTTACCGACCAGCTCCCGGATGTTATCGGAAAGTGATGATACGGAAAGATTGTAATGTGCATTGACCACTTTTACGAGTTCCGCTTCCGAAGCATACCCCAGCTCCACAATGATCAGGCCCAGCGGGATGGCCTTGCCCATTTCCATCAATTTTTCCTTCTGGGCGGACAATGCCTTTTCAAGCTGTTCTTCGGTAATGGTTCCACTTTTCATCAGAACCTCGCCCAGAATCATCTCATCATTGGAATGTCTGCGAAATTTCTGGATCAAACGATTCGATTTGATTGATAAAAATGGAATTCTAAAATGCATAAGCGGATTTTCTCTTTCCGGCAGAAACGAAATTCGTTTGCCTTGCACCCTGAATGGTTTGCCATTTGTGTTGCCGGAATGGTCTGAATTTCCGGCAAAGGCTGCATCTATATGTTCGGGAATGAATATATTGAATGCAATCCAGTGTGTCAATCTGTAAAAAAATCGGCTTGTATCAAAAAAAGATCCTTATACCAATTCAAATCAGGTTCACTGAATGAATAAAAACATGCCTTCCATTTTCTGAAGCAAATTGACATATTGGGTCAGTCTGCTATACTGTTTCTGATGGTTCCATCGTCCTTTTCCCGGAATCCGTTACTGATATGGCAATGAAAAGCATGCAAAACAATACAATCAGAGGCACATCCATAATGTCTTTCCAGGAGATTGCATGAAGAGAGAATTCAGTATCTCCATCAAAATATGGCTCAGTTTGAGCATTCTTGTATTCGGATACATGATCTCCATGGTATTGGGCTTTGTTCTGGGTCAAAAAATGGAATCACGTCTGAATATCGCATCCGAGCATCTATTCCCGGCAACCCGGCAGAGTCAGCTTGCGCTGCTGGCGTTTAAAGAACAGATAAAATATTATGATGATGCTGTCGTATTGGGAGAGCCATCTTTTATCGATTCGGCTGAATACAAGGCCAACAATGTGCGAAATGCCCTGGGGATTATCATCAGCCTGGAAGGAATCCCGCAGGATAAAAAAGAAGATTTGAAAAAGACGCTGGATCGTTTTAATGAATTCACTTCTTCTTCTTTAAGCGTATACACAAAATTAAGTTCCTTTCTTGAATCATCCGATGATTTTGAGGGCTACAACACCTCGGATAGAGACTTCCTGTTAAAAGGAGAAGCCTATAAGCTTGCTCAGGATACCAAGGATCTACGAATTGAGCTTACGAACTGGTCCGATGAATTCACAGAGCTGATGAAAAAGGAGCTTTCCGACATCAGTCTGAGTACAATGCGACAACGGTATCTGGGTTTGATTGTATTTGCTTTGGTTGTTGTAACTGCCTTGTCCCTGATCGCAATTATTGTAAAACGTTCCATCAGCCGGCCGCTGGAAAAGACATTCATGCTGGAGAAGGCCGTTGAACAATCCATCGATGGTATTTGTGTATCCGATCTGTCTGGAAAGATCAGTTTTGTCAACCAGGCATGGGCAAGAATGCATCAATACACCCAGTCAGACCTGATTGGAAAGCATCTCTCCCTTTTTTTCTCAGAAGAGAATTTTCAAACCGATATCATTCCTTTTTTGAAAAAAGTTGAACAGGAGGGTGCCTACGAAGGAGAAATAAGGCACAGGAAGCAAGGCGGCGAAGAGTTTATTTCAATGATGACAGCCACCTTGATGAAGGAAAACGAACGTGAGCATACCAGGTTGATGGCGGTTGCCAGAGATATTACCATTCGCAAACAGCAGGAAAGAGAGCTTCTGGAGGCAAAGGACAAGGCGGAAGAAGCCAACCGGGCTTTGCAGGAGTCGCTTGAATTTATCAAGAGAACGCAGCAGCATCTGGTAGAGTCTGAAAAAATGGCTTCACTGGGTGGGCTTGTCGCCGGCGTTGCTCATGAAATCAACACGCCTGTGGGAGTTGGTGTCACAGCATCTTCTTTTCTTGAAGATAAGACAAAGGTTTTCAGCGAGAAGGTAAAAAATGGTGATCTGAAACGCTCTGACCTTGAAAAATATCTGGGTGTTGCAACAGAGGCATCTTCCATTATCCACAAAAATCTGAACCGGGCAGCAGACCTGATCAGAAGTTTTAAACAGGTTGCGGTGGATCAATCCGGAGAAGTGAAGAGGCTGTTTAAATTAAAACAATATACCGATGAATTGTTTATCAGTCTTCGCCCGAAAATGAAACGCACTTCCCATAAGGTTCTGATTCACTGCCCGGATGACTTGTCAATTGACAGTTTTCCGGGTGTTTTTTCCCAGATTATCACCAATTTCGTATTCAATTCTCTTACTCACGGTTTTGAAGAAAAGGAAGAGGGGCTGATCACACTGGACATATGGGAGGAGGAGGGGGATCTTTTCATTATTTATAAGGATAATGGGAAGGGGATGGAAGAGATAACATTAAAAAAAATATTTGATCCATTTTTTACAACAAAAAGAGGTCAGGGCGGGACAGGCCTTGGCATGCATATTGTTTATAACCTCGTAACCATAACACTGGGCGGACAGATAACCTGTCAAAGTTCATCCGGAAACGGGACACAGTTTTCCATCCGGATACCGCTTTGAAAAGATCGGGTCAAAAACAAACAGATGATGATTCTTGACTTACCCTATCCCTTATAATAGTCTTTCCACGTCAGAAGCTATAATGGTAACCAATGAATATCTTAACAAGAGCAGACAATAATGAATACAAAAAAAGCATTGGAACATCATGGGGAAAAGCTGGTCAACCTCCTCTGCTGTGAAGAAAAGAATATAAAACTGAAAAAACTGGCCATGGGTTTGCCGGATATTATCCTGAATGATCGCCAGCTTTGTGATCTTGAGCTTCTTGCAACAGGGGCTTTCTCTCCACTGGAAGGATTTATGAACCGGTCAGACTATGAATCGGTTCTGGATCGGATGCGGTTGCAGAACAATCTTCTCTGGCCGGTACCGGTTTGCCTGGATATCACGGAAAGCATTTCCCGCAGCATCGAGTCCGGACAATCGGTTGCCCTTCGTGATCCTGAAGGATTCCTTCTGGCGGTGATGCATGTGGAAGATGTATGGCGTGCGGATAAAAAAAAGGAAGCGGAGGCTGTTTACGGAACCATGGATGTGGATCATCCTGGTGTTGATTATCTATTTAATATTTCAGGTGATTTTTACATCGGCGGTCAGTTGGAAGTGATCAGCCTGCCATTGCATTTTGATTTTAAGCAGCTTCGCCAGACACCTGGAGAGATTCGGGATATCTATAAGAAACTGGGGTGGAAGAGGGTTGTCGGATTTCAAACCAGACATCCCATTCACCGGCCGCAGTTTGAAATGACGCTTCATGCAATGCGTGAAACCAAAGCGAATTTATTGATCATGCCGGTTTCCGGAATGACCAAACCAGGGGATTTTGATCATTATACCCGGGTGCGGTGCTATCGAAAAGTAACCCATCATTATCCGCCGGACTCTTATCTTTTGAATTTATTGCCTTTGGCTATGCGCATGGCCGGGCCCAGAGAAGCCGTACTCCACACGATTATTGCAAAGAATTATGGATGTACCCATTTTATTGTCGGTCATGGCCATGCTGTACCGGATCAGAGTCCAAAGGGGGTACAATATTATCAAAATGATGAACCGAGAAAGCTTGCCTCGGATTTATCCGGAGAGATCGGCGTCACCATCGTTCCGTTTGAAGAGATGGTCTACCTTCCTTTTGAGGATGAGTATCGTTTTGTGGGTCAGATCAAGAATGGTACGGAATCCATCTCTCTCTCCGGAACCGATATACGGAAACGGGTGATTGCAGGGAAAAAGATCCCATCTTGGGCAACATTTGATGATGTTTCAAATGAACTCAGAAAAGCATACCCACCGCCAAGAAAACAGGGCTTTACAATTTTTATGACCGGATTGTCCGGAGCAGGCAAATCCACCATTGCCAAAGTTCTGTATTCAAAATTTCTGGAAATCGGGGAACGGCCGGTAACCTTGCTGGATGGAGATATTGTCCGGATGAATCTTTCCAGCGAATTGAAGTTTTCCAAAGAACATCGGGATATTAACGTCCGCCGGATCGGTTTTGTCGCCAGTGAGATTACCAAAAACAGGGGGATTGCAATCTGTGCCCCGATTGCACCATATAAAAAGACCCGGTCGGAGATCCGAAAAGTTATTGAAGCATATGGAGG
>CAMBQS010000298.1 GCA_945870015.1 Desulfocicer vacuolatum DSM 3385 | reverse complement strand
GGCTTTCGCCGGTGTGACGCTTTTCAATCGTTTTGAAATTGGCTCCTGTTTTTGACATAATGAAAAAACCGCACCATTTCAGGATTTGCAGCCCTGATGTTTTTCAAGCGTATCAGAATGGCAGGAGGGTTTCAAGCTCATTGCGCTCTCTTGAACCGGACAACCCATTATGAAAGCTTTAAAAACCGAACTCATTGTGGTACGTAACCTGTAACCTGAATACCGGGTTCTTGAAATTCAGGCATTCATGATTATGTTTTGTTAAATCGTTTTTTACGATATATATAAACCGGATGAACAAGGAGTATCAAAAATGAAAATAGCCGTCAGTGGTAAGGGAGGGGTTGGGAAAACCACCTTTTCCGCTTTACTGATCCGGACCCTGGATGAACAGGGCAAACATGTACTAGCCATAGATGCGGACCCAGATGCAAATCTGGCAGCGGCCATTGGCATACCCAATGCAGAAGAGATTGTTCCCATCGCTGAGATGAAGGAACTTATATTTGAAAGAACCGAAGTAAGACCCGGCTCTCTCGGAGGATTTTTCAAGCTCAATCCAAAAGTGGATGATCTTCCGGATTCCCTTTCAAAAAAACTCGGCAACATCAAACTGATGCGCCTGGGAGGCGTAAAGAAAGGCGGGCATGGTTGTATCTGTCCGGAAAGTACCTTGCTCAAAGCCTTGGTAACCCATATCGTTCTTGCAAGGAATGAAGTTGTTGTCATGGATATGGAGGCTGGAATCGAGCACCTTGGACGGGGAACGGCGCAGGCGGTTGACAAGCTGATTATTGTTGTTGAACCGGGACGAAGAAGCATTGATACAGCCGGTCATATCCGGAAGCTGGCTGCGGAGATTCATCTCAATCAGGTTGTCATCATCGGCAACAAGATCCGAAGTCCCCAGGATGAAGCATTTTTACGAACCAATCTGCCTGACTTTCAGTTTCTGGGTTTTTTACCCTATGATGATTCTTTGATTGAAGCGGATCTGAAAGGGGCTGCTCCTTTTGATGTGGCATCCAGGGCCAAAGAGAAAATCACTCAAATCATTTCCACACTGTTGGGTTCATGAAAAATCGCTATTATAAAAAAAAAGCTCCCCGGGCTGCCGGAAACATTCCGGGGATAAAACCAGGAGCAGACAAATCCTTAAAAAAGGTATTCTCAAAAATCGGTGTGCCCGACGAAACACCATTCATACCCGATCCTTTCCAGATTGAAGCACTTCATGCGATTCAAAAATCGGATTGTCTTGTCACCGCACCAACCGGTTCCGGCAAAACCTGGATAGCGGAAACCGCCATCAGCAACATATACGAAAAGGGTGGGAAGGCATGGTATGCTTCTCCGCTGAAAGCGCTGTCAAACAGTATACACACCGGCTTTTCAGAAAAATTCGGCCCGAAAAATGTTGGAATCCTGACCGGAGACCGCAAGGAAAACACGGATGCTCCGATCATTATCGGGACAACGGAAATTCTCAGAAATCATCTCTACGATGCCATGCACAAGGGAGAAGATCTCACCACCGACCTGGTCATTCTTGACGAGGCTCATTTTCTGGGAGATGAAGAACGAGGTGTGGTCTGGGAAGAGATCATGATCTATCTGCCCACCCGTATTCCGCTGTTGATGCTTTCTGCGACCATTGGCAATGCATCACAGATTTCAGGATGGCTGGAGCATGTTCGTAAGCGGAAATGCATCGTGATTGAAGAAACAACAAGACCGGTTCCGCTCTATCCGCTTTTCCTTTATCCCAATGGGGTATTATCGCCATTGATGTCCACCGTACCGGTCTCCGGGAAACCCGCTATTAACAAGAAGATTGTTTCCCACATCAGCAGCAAAAACAGGCAAGTGATGTCTTCGCCCGGAAAGCTGCCTCCCATGGGAGACATCATCGATGTTCTCAAGACCTTTCAACTTCTTCCTGCGATTTTTTTTATGAAATCCAGATTGGACTGTGACCTTTCACTCAACCTGTGCAGCGAAGAAAATCTCAACAACAACCCGGACAGAAAAGAGAGACTGGCGAGACGGCTCCACACCCTTCTCAAGAATAATCATCATATCAAAAAGCATAAACAAAGATTTCAACTGAAACATATGGGCGTTGCCTCCCACCACAGCGGACAGTTGCCTGCATGGAAAATTGTGATTGAAACACTGATGGCAGAGGGTCTGCTGGATGCGATATTTGCCACTTCCACGGTAGCCGCAGGGGTGAACTTTCCTGCGAGAACGGTTGTCATTCTTAACTCCGACCGGTTCAATGGAGTTGATTTTCAATCGCTTACTTCAACACAATTTCATCAAATGACCGGACGGGCCGGCAGACGGGGGAAAGATAACATTGGATTTGCCCTGGCGCTTCCGGGAAAATTCATGGATCTCCACCTGTTATCGCGATTAATCAATGCCCCGCCCTCTCCCATTTTCAGCCAGATTCGAATCAATTTTTCCATGGTACTCAATCTGTTGCTCTCCCACACAACCCATCAGATCCGGGAACTGCTGGAAAAATCATTTGCAGCCTATCAACTGATCCATTCACCCAAGACCGGTCGTAAACCACATTTTAAAGAGGCCGGAACCCTTTTATGGGACAGTTTCCAACAACACCTCGAATTTTTAAAAGAAAACAATTATGTAAGTCCGGAAAACAGATTAACTCGAGATGGAGAATGGGCATCAAAACTTCGAATTGACCATCCACTGGTGATTGCGGAGGCATTTCGCCAGGGTATTTTCCCGGAATCGAATCCGGCCATGCTTGCTGCACTGACCGCATCTTTCGTGAACGAGCGGGAGAACGTGGATGATCACTTGCGGATGGATCAAATCCCCAAGCAACTGCTTCAAAATTTCCTGGTCGTGAAAAAATCCCTCCGCTCCTTTAATCAGAATCTGCTTTCCAAAGGATTCCCATCCAAACCACTCTACATGCGGCCAGCCAAAACGATTTATGACTGGGCAATGGGAGACTCCTGGGAACGTGTCTTAAAAACATCCGGGCTTGCCGAAGGTGATCTTGCCCGGCTGATCCTGAGAACATCGGATAATTTACGGCATTTTCGAAACCTTTTTGAAGTTTTTCCAGGAGTTTCGGAAACATCCGGAAAATCGATTGAAGCCATTATGCGCGGCCCATTGATTTCATAACCCAGCTCCCTGTCGATAGGGAAAAAATGAAAAGATTTATTCTTGACAAGATTCTGATAAAGGGGCTATATCCAAGGAAAAAAATATAATTGTACGGCGATGAAGATCATCTCATGGCCGCAATATCAATTTTTATTTTTTGATTTTCAGCTTACGGCTGATTTCTATCCATCAATAATACAGGTACCCTATGAATAAAAATTATATTTTTATTTTCCTGGCTGTAATCGTTGCGGCTGGAATCTTCTTTTATTTCCGGGATCGAAATAGCTCAGAAGAAACCCAGAAAATACGTGCGGAGGCTTTTATCAAACTGACTGAAATCTCTAAAAAAATTCCGCAGATAGGCTTAACCCAGATGGCAGCCGCCATCGAAAGGTATCACAAAAAAAATAAAAAATACCCGGCAAAACTGGACGAGTTGCATCCGGAATTCATACCCTACCAGAAATTCATTGAAGAAATTGAGTGGCGCTATGACCCCAAAGAAGACAACTTTTTTCTGAGCAAGACCGTTACCCAGAAAAACAAGCAAGTGGTAGCCTCAATTGATAAAAATATGACTCCCCAAATCGGAGAAAGCGTAGAAGTCGCCGCTGTTGCAAAATCCGTAAAAACGGAAAAAGTGACCCCGGTGCTGGCATTAAAACCCATTGAAACCATTCAGCCAATTGATCCATTGGCCACGGTTGAACCGGAGCCGGAATCCATCATAGAGCAACCGGAAGTTGTCTCGATGGTTGAGGGTGAAATCGGACATGGTATCCCCTCTGATATCAGCAAGAAACTTCTGGTATGGAAGGATAAAAACGGAGTGCTTGGGTTTGGGAATGTGATCTATCCGAACACCCGGAATCTGACCATCTATAAAGACGGGAACTGGCTCAATATTAAAAAACCGGAATCCAAAGGGCTTCCGGAAGGGACCGATGTAACGCCCCCGGTCAAACCCCGAAAAGGATCCGAAGTCATTGCAACGGACTATAGCAAAAAATATTTAGTATGGAAGGATAAAAAAGGAAATATCGGGTATGGAAATGTTCAATACCCGCCAATTGACAGGATTGCCTTTATCTGTGTTAATGGAAACTGGCAAAAAGTTGTCAACTAGATTTTTTTCTAAGGAGATTGTAAAGTGGCCCTGAATAAAAACCAACATGGGTTTACCTTTATTGAACTGAGCGTTGTAATGGCCATCCTATCCATTCTTTCAGCCATTGCATTTGTCTATTTTAACGATCTTTTTGCCCGGGGACGAGATTCTGCGGCTGTTAGTGATGCCATCAGCCTGATCACCGTTGTGAACAACCATTTTCTGGATAAAAAAAGTGTAAACTACCAGACATCCACACCCGACGGAACCGGGATCGGCGTTCAAGATGTGGATGGGAATCCCATTTCACCGGTTTTCACTTTTTCGCCGGGAGTACGCATTCAGTTCGATGGAATAGATAACATCAGCCCCGGCGATCAAGATACAATGGGAAAATTTTTTGCATACATATACCACTATCAGGGGACACCTGAGCCCGATGATATTGCGGGTTATGGGGTTTTTCGAAGGGGCGTTCTGGTTTTCATTGAAGAAGCAACCGGTACCCATACACACATCCTTTATTAGCAGGTTTTTGCAGACCATAAAAAAATGTTTACTTCCCTC
>CAMBQS010000297.1 GCA_945870015.1 Desulfocicer vacuolatum DSM 3385 | reverse complement strand
ATCTTTATATGGAGCGCTGTCTTCATTCGGCCTGATGAGTTTTATTGAAGTTGGAGATTCCTTCAGCCATTATGGGTTGTCCTTTGAGGACTTTTCCATGAATACCCTTGGATGTTTTGCAGGATATTTTTTATACCGCTATCCGGAATACAGCCGAAAAATCGATTTCCGGGTTGAATACATACCGGATTTTTCCGTAAAAGACATGTCCACCGATTATGAAAACATGAAATTTCTCATGGCAATAAAAATGAACGGGTTTGATGCAATTGAAAACCAATATCTGCAATTTCTGGAATACCATATTGGATATTATGCCCGTGGATATTCAGATGATGAAAAAGAGAAACGCCGCAATTTATACGTCGGCATCGGCATGAATCTGTCCAAGCTGTTTTCCGATCTGTCATACCGAAAAACTTCAAAAATTTTTAATTATTACCAGTTTCCCTTTGCATATGTGCCGGTTAAAAAGGAACTGCCCAAATAAGCCTTGGGAAGAATCAGCTTGACAGAAATATGGATGCGGCAATATATAAAAAGATCAATTTGTAACAAGCTGGGACAACATCAAAAAAAAAGATGAGGAGAAAAAATGATTCTGTTAAATCCCAAAAAATATCAGGATAGGAAGTATCCGGATGAGCGCTCCAGAGAGATTATGCTGAAAACCATCGCATGGTTTGAAAACAAAGGCATGAAAAAGATGAAAGAAGACTACCGGTCTCGTGAATTCACCTATGATTTTGCCGAGTTCATCAAAAAGGAAAGAATTTTCGAAACCCTTTTCCTGCCAAAGGGATATGGTGAAAAGGATCAGTATTACAGCACCTATCGAATGTATGAATTTTCCGAAATCTGTGGTTTTTATGGAACAGCCTATTGGTACATGTACCATGTTTCCACCCTTGGACTGGACCCGGTTTTTTTGGGAGACAATGAAGAATTCAAGCACAAGGCTGTACAGAGATTGAGGGAAAATCCGCTTTGTGCATTTGGCCTGTCTGAAAAACAACATGGCGCGGATATCTATTCGTCTGATATGAAATTATACCCACAGAAGGATGGGACGTATCTGGCAAATGGTTCCAAATATTATATTGGAAACGGTAATGAGGCAGGCATGGTATCTGTTTTCGGAAAAATTGCAGATACGGATGAGTATGTATTTTTTATCGTTGATTCAAAACATGAAAAATACGAGTGCATCCAGAATGTCATCAATGCACAGAATTTTGTATCGGAGTTTGCCCTTCACGATTATCCCATCACCGATGCGGAGATCACCTCAAGAGGGAAAAAAGCATGGGATGATATGCTGAACACCATCAATATCTGCAAATTCAATATCGGTTCCGGCGCAACCGGGATTGTTACCCATTCCTTTTACGAAGCATTAAACCATGCGGCCCATCGGAATCTGTATGGAAAATATGTCACGGAATTTCCTCATGTCAAACGTCTCTTCCTGGATTCCTACTGCCGTCTGGTCGCCATGAAACTGTTCGGCCTGCGTGCAACCGATTATATGCGGTGTGCGTCAGCCGATGACAAACGGTATCTGCTGTATAACCCCATCATGAAAATGAAGGTCGCCATCCAGGGAGAAGAGGTTCATGAGATGTTGTGGGATATCATTGCAGCACGGGGTTTTGAAAAGGATATCTATTTTGAACAGGCTGTGGTTGAATTACGGGGCTTCCCGAAACTGGAAGGCACCCGTCATGTCAACATGGCATTGATCGCAAAGCTGATCCCAAGCTACTTCTTTAACCCCGGAAAGTTTGATGCGGTTCCAAGACTCAACGGAGCGGAAAATGATGACTATCTTTTTGCGCAGGGTCCCACAAAAGGATATGCCAAAATTCAATTCCATGATTTCCGGAAAACATTTGCTACCAAAAACCTGCCGAATCTCGAAGTTTTCAAAGAGCAGATCAAGGTTTATGAAGAGTTCCTGATGGCTTCCGGAATGGAACTGGGAGATCAGATGCTCAAGGATTTTGATTTCCTTCTGGCAGTAGGAGAGATCTTCACCCTGGTAGCCTATGGCCAACTGATTGTGGAAAGTGCTGCAATCGAAAAAATCGATGATGACCTCCTGGACCTGATATTTGATTTTATGGTACGGGATTTTTCAAAATACGCACTGGATATCTATTCCAAAAATTCCGCCACGGAAAAACAGCAGGAGATCTGTCTTAAAATGATCCGGAAACCATTGAAAAACATGGAAAGATTTGAGAAGGTTCTGAAGGAGCATGTTTATTCACTGGTGGACACCTATCAGATGAACCCGTAAAGGGGGAGATCGGTTCAGGAAACATGTGAATGCATAAAAGGCGGAGCAGCATCGATCATTGCTCCGCCTTCTTTATTGAAACCATGCGGAAACCAGTTTTTCGGGGTACCATCCATGAAACAGCCCATCGAAGTCACCATCCGGGATCTTGCAGACATACTTGAAAAATATCTGGATGCAGAATCCCGGCTCAATTACGCAATAAAGATTGTCGGCCACCCGGGGATCGGAAAATCGGAAATCGTCCGGCAGACAGCATTGAAAAAAAATTACTTTTTTATCGATACCCGGCTTGCGTTTAAAGAAAACATCGATCTGGGCGGCTATCCGGTTCCGGACCATACAGATCAGAAAATGATCTACTACCGGCCCAAATTCATTCCACCCAGAGAAGTGCCCGAAGGCTGCAATGGGATATTGTGGTTCCTGGATGAGGCCAACCGGGCCCATCCGACGGTGATCCAGACCCTTTTCCAGATTATTACGGAAAAACGCTGTGGTGAGCATGATCTTCCGGGAAAAACCGCTATTGTACTCTCCGGAAATCTGGGAGAAATGGACAGGACAACCATTACGGAGTTTGATGATGCTGCCCTGGATGGAAGACTGGCCATATTTCATCTCAAACCCAATGCACGGGACTGGATAAAATGGGCAGACCAGGAAAAAATTCATTCGGCTGTACTCTCCTACATCTCCCTGTTTCCGGACAGATTATGGGATGAACAGAATATCAATCCCAATCCAAGGGGATGGCATCAGGTTTCACAGGCACTTAGGATATCCTATAAGATCAGCGGAACCAAAGAACTGTCCCGGTACCTGACAGATGATCCGGATTCATCTTTGAAAAAAGTCATCTGTTCATTGCTGGGTATCGAGGCTGGAATGGATTTTCTCCTTCAAAGCACAACGCCTCGCGTGATAACGACTTCAGAGGTGCTTGACGGAAACCCGGAAAAACTGGAGATGCTGAAAAAAAATCAGATACCGGCGGAAGATCTGCTATGGGCTCTTTCAGGAGCCATCACACATCTTCGGGCACAAAACACGGATGCACAGGAATCGGGCCGTTCAATTGATCTCTTTATGCTGGGAAATGTTTTACAGTTTATCGGATATTCCAGGGCGGATATTTCAATGTCTTTCTTCTACCTGCTGATGAGAGACTGCGGATTGTTTACCGCTATTCCGCATGCGCTGGCGACGATTTTGGATAAAGCGGATTCGGATTATCTTTTTGCAAGATTTGAGGAGTTGATACGGCCGGAAGAGGGTGGGGTATTAAATTGATTATGAAATATAGTACACCCCCCTTCGCCCCCCTCAAGGGGGGAATACTGAATCAAAAAACCTCTCTCAAGGGGGGATTTGATGGGTTGGAAACAGCCCTTCAGGAGCTGTGGAAAAGAAGCCGTTTTGCTTCTTATTTTTACCAGTCTGTGCAGTTTATCGAAGAGAATCATATCCCCACGCTGGCGCTTCATGTTGCAGATCACCGGGTTTCCTTGCTGTACAACGCTGACTTTTTCAAAACCATTCAAACAGAGGAAGTGATCGGCCTGCTTGTGCATGAGATGATGCACATCATCCTCAACCATCATCATCGAACTCTTCAACACCAGGACACGATCTTGCAGAACCTCGCACAGGATATGGTGGTCAATACCTACCTGATCGACAGCAAAGAGATTTTTTTTCCCGGAAGCATAAAGGAGCACGCGATATTTCATCTCTTGTTCTGCCGCCCGGACTCCCGGAAATACCCGGAGCATTTTTTGATGAACATGCTTCCATGAAAAAAGAGGATGTCACCTGGGAGATGTTGTATCAATGGCTGGTCAGCAGGCAGAAACAAAAAAGATCAGATAAAACAGAAGATAACCGGAATGATCCGGAAGATTTTCAACTGAAAAATTTTTTATTGCCCGGTCATGATCCAAATGAAGACCTGCAATCCGTTCATCAGGGATTATCCTTTCATGATGCGGATTCCGTCATACTGCCGGCCGGAATCCACCTGTTCCGGACAAATGATCAACAAACCTCTGTGGTAGCCTTGAAAACTAGGATCATCCACTATTCAATCCAGGATGAGACCTGCCGGAATGAACGTTTTTTCCAGCATATTTCCACCATGATCCAGAAAATTCAAATGATCCAAAAACCTTCCTGGAAGGAGATGATCAAAGCGTTTGTTGAAAGTTCTGCCATGTCCAAGGAGTGGAACTATTCTGCAAGCCGGTTTGACCGGAGGTATTTTACTGCTGGTTTGTATGCCCCTGGGAGGGCCTATAATAAAGAAAAAATCGTAACAGTCGCAGTGGATGTATCCGGGTCCATGGTGGCAAAGCCGGAAGATATCGAGACGGCATTTGGTGTGATTGAAAGCCTTCTGAAACAGCACAAGGTATTTCTGCTGTGCATTGATGAAGAGGTGTTTGTACCGTATAAACAAGATAACAAGCTGAAAAATTTAAGAAATCCGGGGACATCCTTTATCTATAAAAAAGGAGACTGGCGGTATCTTCAAACCGGCAG
>CAMBQS010000296.1 GCA_945870015.1 Desulfocicer vacuolatum DSM 3385 | reverse complement strand
CAGAGTTGCGGGCAAGACGTTTTTTGGTGTTGTCCAGGTCAGCCAGCAAATGAATATACTTGTCCTTCCAGACAGATGTCATATCAGAATTTTGTTCCCCGGCCTGCCGTTGCTCAGAAATTTCTTTGTTATAACTGTTCTCTGACTGCATACTTTGATCTCTGGTCGCAGTATCGACGTTTTTCTGAAATTCGTTGGACATTTTTATCCCTCTTTTTCTCAGACTATTTTTACCACTAAACGGCCACCGGCGTTAGGCCGGTGGCCGTTTAGTCGCGGACTGAAAGTCCGGCAATCCGGCTTACTTTTTGGTTGTTTTCTTGATTCCTTCCTTCCCCCCGGTCATCGGTCCCTGACCAGATTCTTTACCCTTACCTTTACCCTTACCTTTACCATGACCGTCTTTCGGCCCCTGACCTTTTGGCCCAGTTCCATCTTTATTTGGCATATTAATCACCTCCTTTCTTCCGGCGAATGATAGTGGCCACCAATTTGTTGTCGCCTGCATTCACCTTATTTGCAGGTAGAACCTCCATTAATAACTTATTCACTTCCAGATGAGATATCGCCGATATCTTTACTGATGGTGATCCAATGTATCCGGGTTGGTATGGTCGAGCATTTCCTTGGCATGGGTTGTTTCATCCACAGAACCATGGGCAATTAAGACAAACTTGCCGGTCTTGAGTGCCGTCTCATACCGCAACACGCTATCTTTGGGAATTCCCAGGCCGTACAAACCGGCCCCGAGAGCGCTCAAACCGCCCACCACGATGGCACCTTCGAGTGCCCCTATAACCCAACCGACCAGCGGACCCCCCATCAGAAGCGGCCCCAAACCGGGAACCCAAAAAAACGCGGACCCAAACAAAAATCCCCACAGACCGCCCCAGAAAGCACCTGTCTTGCCCCAAACCTTCATCCGGTCGCCGGTATTGTAGTAGCCGATTACATGTTCATCGGTGTGATAGTCTCGTCCCACAATCGACAGTTTCTTCATATCAAAACCGGATTGCTGCAGTTCCTTGACAGCCAATTCAGCGGCTGTGTGCGATGAATAGGTCGCAACGATGGAATTGTTTTTGGCCATGATCTTCCTTTCTTTCTTGATAATGTTATTTGTGTCAGAGACCTCCGGCAGAGCCGGAAGCTTGAAAAAATTGACCGCTCAAGGCGGTTACAGACCAAATGCAGTCTCTACCAAGCAACCGTTTATCAGGCCAGTTTTTTAATTTCCTTATACGCTTTCAAATCCGTATAAATTTCATTGGTATAAGGGTTCTTCTTTGCCTTGATGACCTTATAGATCATATAAAAAAAGACCGCTGCGTTGGATGCAAGCGCTAAAGAACCCATGATAGTATATACTGTCGGATTAAATGAAGATTGAACAAAGAATTTACCCTGGTCCTGGAATATCGGGACTGTCTGAGCAAACATGCACCAGAGAGCGAGCGTCTGTGCTCTGTGTTGGAGCCATGCGCCCTTGCCGACTGTGAATGCACAGAGGGTTGGAGCGATGAGAAGTGCAAGACCGGCATACCAGGCATGGCTGGGGATGCAATTGTAAGTATATGTAAAATTCCAAATGTCATAGGCTATAATCCAGAACCAGAGCATATCCGGCCATAGCATATCCCGGCTGCCGTCATTTTTGGTCCTTTTTCTGATGGTAATACCAAACCATCCGGTGATTGTGACGATGTTTAAAATACCCGCCATGGCATTCATATAATTCCAGGGACCGCTGAACACCTTCAGACCATCGACAACCGAGGGTATGCCGATAGCCATTTGTCCGATTTGAAAATCGCGGACACAGGCTTCGAGAATGTTGATTGCAAGGATAAGCGGTACCAGGAAAAGGAACCATTTCTTATCGGCCAGTCTCCATTTTGAGCCGTCCTTTTTCGTGCCTCCGACAAAACGGATACACCAGAAAAGAATGCAGCCTGCTGTTGAAGAATAGACCTTTACAAGATGGAACCAGTCAAGATAGGTGGTTGCTTTAAGAATAGTGAACCATATACCTGTTAGAAAGATTGGCATTACGACAAATGCCGTAAAGCCTGCCCATTTAAATCTGCGGGTAATCTCGTTTGCGGCAAACAAAGCCGCAAATACAAGAAGCCACCCGATCATAGCGGTTATTACACCGCCGCCTTGTGTTAAATCAAACATATTCTCAAGTGCTTTCCTTTTTCATAGTCCCTGCAAAGCGAATAATAAACACAGCCGGAACGAGCCCTATAAGACATTGTATTGTTTTTCCTCGGCATAATTTTTTATTTGAATTTTGAAACCGCATTTTTAATGCCCTTTGTAAAATCCTCCAAAGCACTTGAAGTTCCTTTGCCCAATTCTTTCCAACCCTCTCCGCCTGCCTGGCGGATATTGTTCATCCTCTCCTTTAAAGTCCGATAGTATTCCTCTATCATCTTACGGTCCTCTTCAAACTCAAGCCTGAACTTTTTCCCCAGGTTTTTACTTTTTTCCGTCATATCTTCCGCGATGGATTTGAGGGCTTTGACCCGTTGCTCCAACTTTTCGATATAAAGCGTCTTTTCACCTTCAGGCCTGCAGGTATCTACAGAAGAGGATTCAATCCTCATTTTATCCATCAGAGATTGATGATACTCCTGCCTTTCAAAAATTGGGTCGGTTTTTTGGTTTGTCATGGGTTACTCCTCCTGTTTTTTTTATAAATGGTTCTAAATCGTTGTAAGCTCCTGCATCATACCCATATACTTCAATTTGTGTGCCACGCTTCCAGTTCAAGCGTATTGTCATCAACCGGCTAATATATATAAATAATTTTAGTCCAAAAGCCCTGTTTTACAGATGGTAAAATAATTGAAAAAAGGTCATATCCAAAGCAACGGTCATATATGACCTTGTTTTTGGGAATAGCATCCAGGACTAAAATTTCATTGTTGTTCACAGATCAAGCTCCCGGACATTTAATTTCATCTGAATCCCCCAGATAGTAATGTTTGACAGACCTCAGTTCCTTGTCCAGCTCATATATCAACGGTATTCCGGTAGGAATATTCAGTGTAATACTGTCTTTGTCTGAAATATGATCCAGGGATTTAACCAAAGCCCTTAGAGTGTTGCCATGAGCTACAATTAAAACTTTTTGCTGATTGCGTATGGATGGTTTAATCGTTTCGTTCCAATACGGTAAAAACCGTTCAACCGTATCTTTTAAAGATTCGGCGGCAGGCAGTAACGATTTTTCTATCGTACTATATTTCAATTCATTCACCGGATGCCTTTTGTCGGTTATACCCAATTCAGGGGGGCGGACATCAAAACTCCGGCGCCACCGGAATACTTGATCTTCACCATATTTTTGGGCTGTTTCGGCTTTATTCAATCCTTCAAGATCACCATAACTTTTTTCGTTCAGCCTCCATGAACGATATACCGGAACCCAGGCAAGATCCATTTCATCCAAAACATTCCAAAGGGTATGAATGGCCCTTTTTAGCATCGAAGTGTAAACCACATCAAAGGTAAGCCCTTCTTTTTTAAAAAGTTTTCCTGCCTTTTTGGCCTCTTCAATCCCTTTTTCCGTCAAGTCAATATCGGCCCACCCCGTAAAACGGTTTTCGTTGTTCCATTGACTTTCTCCGTGACGTAACAATGCTAATTTCAAGTTCATCATGGGTGTTTTAAAAACGTGTCAATATCAATTGGTTTTAAACTTTATTTGAAATTTTTGTTCAAAAGCACACGCAATGATTTGAGCCACATGGTCTCCTGAATCAATGCAATCCATATTAATGACCAAATCAAATTCATCAGAGGAGACTTTTTCCCTGAGATAAACCGCTTTAAAAAATTCATGATGTTCATCATCCATGGTGTTTAATCGTTTCTCGGCTTCGCCTTGGTCAACACCCAACATATTTGACAGTCTCACAATCCGGCGCTTCCTGCTGCATATTAATTCTACCGACAAAATTGTATGACGGGGCAGGATCAAGTGGGTTCCCCGGCCCACAAATATCGTCGGCTCTGTATGCGCCAGTGCGGTAACCGTTTTTGCCAACTGCTGGATATATTCGTTTTCGAAGCATTTCTTTTTAATGGAGAGCGCTACAAGCAATTCTCTCATCTTTCCCGGAACCCGTTCATCATAAAATTCAATGATCTTTTCAGTCAAAGTGGAATCCTTTGCCATATATTCCATTATCTCTCTATCAATCACACGATATCCTGTCCTTTCCGACAAAGATTCCGCCACTTCCAGAGCCCCGACGCCTATCCCGCGAGATAGACAAATGCAGTTTTTTTGTGAAAAATCTTCAAGATTTTTTCTTTCTTCTTCTTCTCTTTGCCATTTATTCTATTTGGATACATTCCCATTATCTCCCGTCGGCCCCGGCTCTTATTTTTTCAAAAAAAGGGGTCTGCTTTTGTTTGATACACTCGGCCGCATACAAATACATGGCTGCGGACCATGTCTGCCAATCCTGTCCTTTGGGTTTGCCGTCCTGGGCTTTAACCCATTCATTGAAGCCGAATTCCACTTTAGCGGTACGGGACGCCCGCATCAGTTGTGTGAGGGCTTCAAATTTTTTTTCAGCCAGTTTATGCCTGCCTGCAGCCGTTAAGGCGGCAATATAAAATCCGCAGACAAAGGGCCAGACTCCCCCATTGTGGTAATCGCCGGGAAGGTTGAATTTTGCATATCGATGCCGCCAGTCGTCATCTCCCGGATGGATATACGGGAAAAAATTGGGGGGCAGATCAAGGGCCAGATCTCCATTATTCTTGAGTTTTTGACACTCGTCCTCTATCCAGGCAATCATATGCAGGGATCTGGACGGCGAGGCAAT
>CAMBQS010000295.1 GCA_945870015.1 Desulfocicer vacuolatum DSM 3385 | reverse complement strand
GCATTAACTCCCTCCAGCCGGGCAGAGAGGTGATCGGATTGAACGACTGAATTGAAACCGTACTCCTCCAGAATTTCACCGACAAACTGCACCCGCCGGATCCGGCGATCCTGATCCGTAGCCCCGCCTTTGAAACGGAAACTGATATAATTTTCAGCAGGCCGTTCGCTGACAAAGGTCTCCAGTATGGAAAAGTGAAATCCCAGACGGGAGCTAAGGCTGCAGTATTGCTTGGATATCATGAAGTAATTACGCTCAGCATATTTGGAACGTCTGCCGGTGTTAAGGGCAGGGTTGGCTGTTGCCTGAAACATGACGGACAACAAACCTTTACCGTCAATGGGTGGCGGCCCGTCCCAGGGAATGGCGAGCATTCCTTCCCATAGGGCCAGCATGGGGATGGAGGCAATGTTGTCTATTGTCACAAGCTTTCCTTTGACCTCTGATTTGAATCCATCATCCAGGTCCAGGATCCACCACTGCATGGGGGTCTTGTAGTACAACTGCTTGCTGGTCTTCTCCGGGAAATGATGTGTGATACCGAAACTGAACATCTCCTGAACCGATACTTCATGGATAAAACGGGTGATGTCGTGAAGCGTGTTACAATTGCCCGGCTTGAAATCCGGTGAATCCGGGTTTAACAGATTCAACGGCACAATATATCGGCTGACCCGCTGCAATATTTTGTGAACCGGGCTGTCCTGCATCATAAAGTGCGGCTTTTCCAGTGTTGCCAGCAGGGACTCAATACGTCCGCGATGCAGGCACAGGCCATCTGCGTCAACGGTGACAAGCATTCCTGTTTCAATTTTGTTAAAAATGTCCGGCAGGCTGAAGATTGCCGGTACTGCGAACTCACGCGCCACATTGGCCAGGTGCCCTGCAAATCCGCCCTGTTCCGTCACAACCGCGGCAGCACGGCCCAGAAGGGGTGCCCATTGGGGCAGCGCCTGTCGCACAAAAAGAATGGAACCGTCGGGAAACCCAAAAATGTCAGCGGCTTTTTCCGCCGCATAGGCCAATCCGGATGCAGCTCCCGGACTTGCGGTGATCCCTCCGCTTGCGATAATGGTTTCAGGCAGTTCTGCAGGCTGCGTTACTTTCGGATCAAGCCTTCCCTCTGATACTTTCTGCTGCAACGGGCGGCACTGGAGTATAAGAAGTTCTTCCGGATACTCATTGGACAATGCCCATTCAATATCCTGGGCTGATCCGTAATAGGTTTCTATCTTCAGGGATAATTTTGTCAATTCCAATATTTGAGAGGATGTCAGGGAGGGCATGGCTGCGGTATCACCGGTCAGATCCATGCGGCAGACTCCTTCTTTTGGATAGCATACGAATTTTCTTTTCTTTTTTTCAACGACGGAACGAATGATTTCCAGTTCAGGCGCCCGCGATACAACAAACAGGTCGGATGTTATGCTGCCATCCACCACGGATTTGGGCAATCCCCAGGCAGCGTTAATATAGATGGAATTGTCCATGGGTGCAACCGGATTACGGGTATAAACCACACCGCCGGCCAAGGCATCCACCATACAAAGACATGCAACACTCATGGCGATATCTTCATCCCGGAATCCGCGTTTCAGGCGATAGGTAATTGCCGGTATCCCATATTTGCTTGATAGGACTTCTTTATAGGCGTTGAAAATATTTTCCGTGCTGACATTGAGGATACTGTGGTATTGCCCGGCAAAGGAAGCGCCGGAAGCATCTTCGCCCAATGCACTGCTGCGAAGGGCCAGATAGACCGGTTTTTCACCACTTCCGGATAAACGCCGGACCGCATCTTCAATTGCTTTAATCAAATCCGGAGGCATTTCCCCCTGAACAATCAACTGGCGGATCTCCGTACTGAGTGCCACCAGATTCTCCATATTTTCGAGAGAGGCCGCCTGGATACGCCGGTCGATTTCAACCTGAAGATCGTTATATTTCAGAAAAAGGTCATAAGCGGCAACCGTGATGCTGAATCCATCGGGGACTTTCAGGCCAATCCGGTTTTTCAGCTCTCCAAGATTGGCCATTTTCCCACCCACAAAATCCGCCAGATCGCAGTTGATATCTTCAATCGGAATGATCAACCGGTCATCCCGGCTGATTCTGGATTCGGATAAAACATGGCTGATATCCTTTTGAATCGCATCATAGCGCTCCTGCAGCACTTCATATTTACCAGGGGCCAGTTTTTCAATCTTCCGGATCATGCGAAAGACATTGACGGAGACTGCCGTGCAGCGTGCCTTGATATAGGCCATGCCGAAAGTCTTGTCGCCTTTGAGGGTCTGTTCGATATCGGCCATGATTTCAAGCGCCCTGTTGTTGGCGCCCAGAAGCAGTTTGAAATTGTTATACCGCTCCTTGAAATCAAGACGCAATGTTTCCGCATCAGAAGAAAGAGGGTCTTCCTTATGAAAGGAGAAATATTTCTGAATGCGTGTAAAAAGTCCCATTGAATCGTTATCCAATATGGATTAGACCGGTGAAAAAGAAGGCACGGTAACCTTCTTCTTTCACCGGATCAGGTGTTGTTTAATGCTCTAATTTTAGTCCCCATCCCTCAAACATAAACAGGATGGCAAAACCATACCAGAGTGTATATACCACATAAAAGACCAGGGAGAAAATCACGATGCCATATTTATCAGAGATCTTCTCGGATTTAATTTTATAATAATTATAAGCGGTTTCCACTGCTTTTTGATTGACCGTATTGACGATTTTGGCTTCCTTGAATAGTTCCTGTTTCGTCAGCAGCTTGTCCATTTCTTTCGCGGCCATCCACCAGTTGTACAGAACCCGCCGTTCATCATAGCCATATTTTTCACTAACCTGAGAGCCTGAATTATTATACATCAAATCTGCGTCGATCAGGCAGTTTTGGAGAATTCCACCCAGATCCCCTGTTATATTGAGTTCCTTTCCATTGATGGTTACAACGGCGCTGCCGGACTGAAACAGTTTCGCGGTCTGTGCAGCCTGCTGCTCATTTCCCATTTCCAGGGACAGGGAGATGGATTTTCCGGAATAGCCGGCAACCTCATCTTTTAGTTTTGGAATATAATAGGCAGATCCTTTTGAGATGGAGTTATACAGACCATCCAGATAGTCCAGACCGTTCTGGCCTTTGAATATGGGTGAAAAAATCAGAGCCAGAACCACAAAAAAGGCAAACAGCAGTCCCAAACCAAGAAAAAACTCCTTTTTATCAGCAACCTTCATGACTGCACCTCCTCTCCTTTCAATACGCGGATGTTGATCAGAAATGTTCCGATAACCCAGACAGCAAATCCGCCGATGACAACAAAAAATGCATATATTCCAATTGTATCCAGCAAGGCACCGGTCTGCTTGGAAAGAGGAATTACATCCATTTCACCCAGCTTTCCGGGCAGGGCAAAGATTCGGTTTACAGCCCCGGCGAGTACGGCCATGGCGTAAAATCCGCGAATGGTTACTCCTTTGACCACCTTGGTTACCATGGCACCGATCTGTATGCCTACAAGAGACCCAAGCAGCATGCCCATGGCGAGGGTGTAAAAAATGAATCCATAAATAGCATACTGAGTGATCCCGGCATATCCTGCGGTAAAAACGATCTGAAAAATATCGGTTCCCACAGTGGTCATGGAAGAGACTCCCAGGATATAAACAAAGATTGGAAAGGTCAGAAAGCCACCGCCTACACCCATAATACCGGCGGCAAGCCCTACAAGTGCGCCGCTCAGAACAAGGAAAACCCACGAAATGCTTCGTCCGCCCGGCGTCAGTTCATGATCAAAGGTAATCATAGGCGGTATTTTTATGGATTGAAGTTTTCTGGGAAGATTGCCCATTTCCGCACCCTCATCTTTACCGCCATGAGCGCCTCCGCTGCTTCCGGATTTCCGGGCGGTAAGAAAATCATTCATGGCATATGCACCCAGAAATGTGAGCATGAAGGCATAGACAGTAGTGATGAAAGCATCGCTCAATACCGGATTGATTTCATATAAGACTCTGTTGAGCAATCCTCCGGCTGTAGCTCCGAGAATCGCTCCGATGAGAAAAACCAGAGCCAGCGGAACAGATACATTTCCAAGCTTCCGGTGGATCACACTTCCCATAATGGCTTTGGCAAAAATGTGAAACAGGTCGGTTCCAACCGCCAGGATACCTTTTATGCCGGCGCTCATCAATGCCGGTGCAATAATAAATCCGCCACCGGCGCCGATGCATCCGGTGATCAGCCCTGCACAAACGCCGATAAGGATAGAGGCGATAAAAATGCCGGTGGAGTAAAAGGCTGGAGAGTATGCCTTTTTACCTCCGAGAAGATTTGGCAGTGAATCACTGATCTGATCCGCAAATACAATGCCGCCCAGCAGTATAGGCAGAAGAAACAGGCAGAGTATCAGTACACGTTTCCGGTCTCGAAGGATGGTATTGGAGATATTGATCTCCCATAAGGCGTGGGCTCTTGCCCCCATCATCATGAATTTACCCCATTCTCGAAAAAATTTCATAACACATGACTCCTTTCACGAATAAATAATTGATTTATTTTTTTTCATTTTCAGCCTTTTCTCCAAGCTGTTTTATTTTTTTTTTCTGGATCACGATTTTTCCGAATGCGTCTTCTATTTTGTACAGGAGTTCATCGATGTCGACCGGCTTCATGAGATAGTCAAACGCCCCCAGTTCCATACCCTCCCTGGCTGCTTCCAGTGAGGCATGGCCGGTGAGCATGATGACTTCCGTAAGCGGCCACTGTCTTTTGATTTCTCTCAGCATCTGGATACCGTCCATGCCCGGCATTCTCACATCCAAGACAACAATGTCCGAAGATGATTGCCGCAACAGCTCAAGGCCTTCTTCTCCGTT
>CAMBQS010000294.1 GCA_945870015.1 Desulfocicer vacuolatum DSM 3385 | reverse complement strand
CAAACCTACATGTGATTAGGTACCCCATCGTATCAGAATCACATTATGGGAAAAATATGAATATACTTATTTACGGTGGCGGAGCTGTTGGACTCGGTCTTGCCAGTTGCCTGATCAAGTCCGGGGAAAAAGTGGATATCCTCGCCAGGAAATCAACTGCTGAATCCTTGCAAAAAAACGGCCTTGTCCGGACAGGTGTGTTTGGGGAGTTTCATGCAACCCCGAATCTATTCCGTGCTTTTGAGCACGCAGACCAGATAGAATCTGAAACAGCTTATGATTATATACTGGTCTGTACAAAATCCTATGATTCCGACAACATCGCCGGAAGTCTTGCGGATAAGCCTTCCTTAACAGGCAAGAATACGATCATTGTGCTATGTCAAAACGGCTGGGGAAATGCAGAAATCTTCTCACTCTATTTTGACAAATCAAAACTTTTTAATGCCAGGGTCATTACCGGATTCAGTAGACCTTCCCCAAACCATGTTGAAATCACTGTTCATGTGGATGCAATCCATATTGGAAGCATATTCGATGTCCCTGCGGATGGTTTGAAGAATATATGTACTTCCATCTCAAAGGGAGGAATCCCCTGTAAACTGACCAGCCATATTACCCGGGATATGTGGTCAAAAATGTTATACAATTGCGCTTTGAATCCGTTGGGAGCAATTTTCAATGTCCCCTATGGCAAATTGGGTGAATCCAGGCATACCCGGATGATCATGAAAAAAATCATTGAAGAAATTTATCGGGTTCTGGAAAAGACCCCTTACCAGACCAACTGGCGTACCCCGGACGATTATCTTGATATATTTCTGAACAAACTTGTACCTGCAACCGCAAAACATGAAGCATCCACACTTCAGGATATCAAAGCAAAAAAGAGAACCGAGATCGATGCACTGAACGGTGCGGTTGTAAAACTGGGAAAACAACATGGGGTGAATGTTTCAGTCAATGAGATGATTTATGAAATGATAAAATTCAAGGAAGCGCAGTATTTAACATCCTAAATTTTCTATTGATATTTACGCTCTCACATTCCGGTATTTCATATTGTAGGACTGAACCCGCTGATTCAGAATTTTCATCTGGGATTCAGTAACGACTCCTTTGCGGATAAAATGGCTGCCGATCAATGGTTGACAAATTCGCTGCCGCCCTGCAATTGCCATCTGCTGGAAGGTTGTCAGGTAGCCGTTCCGTAATGCATAATCGCCAAACCGGTCCTGATATCTCTTCCGACTGATGATCCTTACAACATCTTCAGATGTCAAATAACCCCAATCTCTTGCAATCTGGCCAAAAAGCGGACGTTGCTTTTTTTGCCATACAATCGCTTCAATCAACGTCTGCCATGATATAATTTTTGAATAGTACAGAAATTGGCCGATCTTGAGCCTTCTGTCCGGCAGCATGCCTTGAAAAAAATGATCTTCCTTCCATTTTGCTTCACCACTCTTTTTCCCTGCACAATTCTTTGCTTTTCGCACCCTTGTCCAATCATTCGAATGGGTCAGGGGTATTTCCTTCTTCTTTGTTATATAAAATTTTAATACTTCATATGCCTTTGATACCTCTTGAAACCGGACCTGCAACTCTGACTCCGCCAGCCCAAGTGTCATGGACCGGTCCGGATGGGTTGCAAGCGCTTTCTTTCGAAAAGCGGTTTTCAGTTCATCTGGTTGCAACGAGTTCAGGTATGCTATGGAAAAAGCGAAACCAGAGTCAAACAAAATACTGTACGCAGATAAGAGATCTGATTTTGGCTGATTTGAAAGCATTTGATACTATCCTGCCGAATTTGAATATACGCCTGAGCCAATTTCAAAACGATTGAAAAGCGTCACACCGGCGAAAGCCCATGTCCAGAAAAGAACTAAAAATGCTGGATATTGTTACGCGTTACTTCGTGTCCAGCTTTCGCCGGAACTACAACAACAGACTTTTGAAATTGGCTCGCCTTCATCTGAAATAAAACAGTAAAACCATTCTATCAATGATCACAAAATATTACCCGGGATTACATAATTGGAAGAATCATTTTGGAAACGGTGAGACCACTATACACCATTTTTTTTAAGATAAAAAGAGGGTTTCCATTTTCATTTTCCAAAGCATGTATAAATAACTCTTGACTGGCCCAATCCTTTAAGGCATTTTATGCAAGATGCAAAAAAGTATGGTTTGGGCAAACTGTCTGTTATTAAAACATAAAATATCAATATTCGATCAAAATGCATCCAAATCAAAACGGTTCTTCTAAAATTTTGACTATCGACCTCATTTCAAAGAACGAAAAAATCGACAACCAAATGATAAGATAGATATTTTGGAGAGGCCTAACCAGGTCAGGTTCCCGGATGGTACCTTTTTTTACCATCAGGGTTTCCATATAGTAAAGGCAAACGTATTTTTTTTAAAAATTAGCCAGGCTCACAGATTTGAGCCAAACCTTTGAAAGGAGCAACTCATGGCATTAGATCCGACCAAACATGCGGACTGGGAAATCGCCCAGGATTCAGAAAAACACATGAAGACCGTTTATGAAATCGCTGAAAATTTCGGCCTGACAAAAGAAGAGCTGTTACCCCAGGGACACTTCTTTGGGAAAATTGATTACCGGGCCGTTTTGTCCCGTCTCGAAAACAAACCAGATGGAAAATATATCGATGTTACCGCCATCACCCCGACACCTCTTGGTGAAGGAAAATCAACCTCGACAATGGGTCTTGTGGAAGGTCTTGGCAAACGCGGTAAAAGTGTTTCCGCTGCAATCCGGCAGCCTTCCGGCGGACCGACCATGAACATCAAGGGTTCTGCAGCAGGCGGCGGTCTTGCCCAGTGTATTCCATTGACCCAGTTCTCCCTTGGATTCACAGGCGATATCAACGCCATCATGAATGCCCACAACCTTGCAATGGTTGCTCTGACCTCCCGTATGCAGCATGAAAGAAACTATAATGACGAACAGCTTGCGCGTCTGACCAAAATGAGACGCCTTGACATTGATCCGACCAACGTTGCAATGGGCTGGATCATTGACTACTGCTGCCAGTCACTCCGGAATATCATCATCGGCATTGACGGCGTAAACGGAAAAACAGATGGTTTCATGATGAAATCCAAATTCGGTATTGCGGTTTCTTCAGAAGTTATGGCGATTCTAGCTATCGCCACCAGCCTGAAAGATATGCGTGAACGTATGGGCAAAATCGTGATTGCCTATGATAAAAAGGGCAATCCGATCACCACGGAAGACCTTGAAGTCGCTGGTGCCATGACCGCATGGATGGTTGATGCCCTGAATCCGAACCTGATGCAGACCATCGAAGGTCAGCCGGTTATCGTTCATGCTGGTCCATTTGCCAATATCGCCATTGGACAGAGTTCCATCATTGCTGACCAGGTCGGCCTCAAACTTGCCGATTACCATGTTACCGAGTCCGGTTTTGGTGCAGATATCGGGTTTGAAAAATTCTGGAACCTGAAATGCCGCTTCAGCAAGCTGAAACCGGATGCAGCGGTTGTTGTTGCCACCATCCGCGCCCTGAAATGCCACGGTGGCGCGCCTGTTCCGGTTCCCGGAAAAGCAATGCCGGAAGAATACAAGGGTGAAAATGTAGGATGGGTAGAAAAAGGATGCGCAAACCTTATTCATCACATCCGGAACGTCAGAAAAGCCGGTATCAGCCCGGTTGTTTGTATCAACGCATTCTTCACGGATACAAAAAATGAAATCAAGAAAGTCCGCGAGCTGTGTGAAGCGGAAGGTGCAAAGGTTGCCCTGTCACAACACTGGTTAAAGGGTGGTGACGGCGCGCTTGAATTTGCAGATGCGGTTATGGAAGCCTGCAATGAAAAAACCGATTTCAAATTCCTCTATGAACTGGATATGCCGGTTAAAGACAGGATTGAAAAGATTGCCAAGGAAGTTTATGGCGCTGACGGTGTTGATTACTCAGGAGAAGCCCAGGCTCAGCTCAAGAGAATCCAGGCTGACCCCAAACTTTCCAAACTGGGTCTCTGCATGGTGAAAACCCATCTTTCCCTGTCTGACAATCCTTCGATCAAGGGAGTTCCCAAGGGATGGCGGCTCACCGTACGTGAAGTTCTTACATACGGCGGCGCTGGCTTTATCGTTCCGGTTGCCGGAACCATCAGCCTGATGCCCGGAACCAGCTCAAACCCGGCCTTCAGACGGGTTGATGTGGATGTTGAAACTGGCAAAGTACAAGGTGTGTTCTAATCCAATAGCCTGATTTGATGATCGTACTATCCAAGAGGATACGGCGGAACAATAACCGTCGTATCCTCTTTTTTTTCACGTTTCAAACACCTCCCTACATGTTGCATAGTTATTGCCGTTGACACACAAGTGCCTTTTCTATATGTTCATCTCTAAAAAAAGGAACGTCTTATCCACCACCCACGGTTTGCGTTGGTATCCATCAAGAAATAGTTGGATTGGGGGAGGCTAACCAGTGACTCTGAAACAAGCCATGCATGCGCGGAAAGCCTTAGGCAAGGTCGGCGCTCTGTTTTTTCTTTTCTTTTTCGCCTCTTTGCTGGACAGTTGCGTCGCCAGATTCCGGGAGCCGCTGTTTACTGTCCATCTGCTGCCGGGCGCCAGCGAACTGGTCGAGGGGCAGGTGGATCACGACATGAAAGACCTGTCTCTGCTGCGTGTCGAGACCTCAGCTGAAACCGTTCAGTTGAAAATTGACCGGTTTCAGACTAGCTACTGGCTTGGCGGCAACATGTGGATCGGCTCCATCAGTGCAGCAGTCGAGGCAGCCGCCGGCACCTATGACTTGCGGGTCTTCGCCGTCAACAAACCACCCGATACACCGGTCGCGGCATTTCGGGTTCATGTTTACCCGGACT
>CAMBQS010000293.1 GCA_945870015.1 Desulfocicer vacuolatum DSM 3385 | reverse complement strand
GGGAAGCTGTGAATCCAGACCTGAATGGTCTCCGGAAGTTGATGCACCGGATGTGTTTTCTTTTTTTAAACCAGATGAATCCTCGCTCGATGAGGTCTCCGTGTCTTTGACAATAAAATCTTTTGTTTGATCTGTCATGACATATCCCTCTGCTTATCCGAAAAATGTATTGATCCAATACCCCATTACAGCGTCAACGGAATGACTGTTTTAACCATGGTCAAATCCATCAATTGTTTTACAACCGGATCCGGAATCGGAGTGTCTGTCATTAAAATAATGACATTCCGTTCACCATCCTTTTCCTGACCAACCTGCATTCTGGCAATATTCAGACTATTTGCACCCAGTACTGTTCCAATACTGCCGATTGCACCTGGTTTATCAATATTGTGAATCAAGGCGAGATGACCCTTTGGAATAATTTCAAGCCGGAAATTATTGATTTGCACAATTCTTGGATCATTTTTCCCAAAGATCGTGCCCGCCACAATATTTTCCATCTCTGTTGTAATAATCTTTACTGAAATCAAATGAGTAAAATCCAAAGAATCTCCACTGGTTATTTCGGTAACCTTGATTCCCATATCTTTTGCAATTATTGGAGCATTCACTGGATTCACTTCATCTTTTATCATCATAGCCAGAAGCCCATTCAACAGAGCGGTTGTGACCGGTGAAAGGTCAAGGCCCTGAAAATCTCCAGTGTATTCAACAATGACTTCCTTAACCGGCCCTCGAATAAGCTGAGCCTGTAAACATCCCATTCGATCAGCAAGCGTCAGGTAGGGAGAAAGCTTCTTCAACAGTTCCCCTGTAACAGAAGGCACATTCACTGCGTTGATAACCGTGTTATGTTTTACATATGCAATAATCTGTTCGGCGACAGCCACGGCGACATTGGTTTGGGCTTCTTTGGTGGATGCTCCGAGGTGAGGCGTCCCGATTACCGTATCGAGCTCAAACAGGGGAGATTGCCCCGGAGGCTCGGTCTCAAAAACATCCAAAGCCGCGCCTGCGACCTTACCGGATTGAATTGCTTCGTATAAATCCGCCTCATCCACGATCCCTCCGCGGGCACAGTTGATCACCATTACCCCATCTTTCATCTGGCGAAATGCATTTTTATTCAAAAGACCAATTGTACTCTTCATTTTGGGGACGTGAATTGTAATATAGTCAGCCCTTTGATACAACTCTTCAAGGCTGACATATTCATAACCTGCTTTTTGAATTTTCTCTGCAGTAACATTGGGATCATACACAATGACATTCATTTTTAATCCCCTGGCACGATCCGCCACAATGGCTCCGATATTTCCGTATCCTACAACACCCAGTATTTTATTGTATATCTCTCTTCCCTGAAGTTTTTTCTTTTCCCATCGCCCTGCTTTTAACGTTGAAGTTCCCTGCGGGATATTGCGAGTAAGTGCCATCATCATCGCAATGGCATGTTCAGCAGTTGTTACAACATTTCCACCGGGTGTATTCATGACAACAATACCACGCTTTGTTGCTTCCGGAATATCCACATTGTCGAGCCCAATACCGGCACGGCCGACAACCTTCAGATTTTTTGCTTCTGCAAGAAGTTCCGCCGTGACCTTTGTCGCGCTGCGTATCGCCAATGCATCATAGCCACCAATGATTTTTTTTAATTCTTCAGGTGAAAGCCCTGTTTTCACATCAACCTCAATCCCCTCTTCATCTTCGAAGACTTTGATACCCTCTTCGCCCAGATTATCACTGACCAAAACTTTCATGACGATCCTCCAGCTCATATTGTTAAATACAAAAATGCATCCATTATTTTTAAAAAAATGACCCTCTATCCTTTAATCGAGTCGTTTTTTCATGCGTATAGATTGAACTTTTTACAAAAACATCAAATAATTGTCCAACACTATTTTGATTTTTCATAAACCTCAACAAAAAAATACAGGAATAGTTTTCATTGACAATGACATGTAGATAATATATTTTACTGATAATTCTCATATTTTCTATCAATTGTTTATTGCTTTTTTTCGCTTGCCCGATTCACAAAACACAATACCTGAATTCAATAACAGACAACTTTTCCCCATTTAAATAAAGATACAAGGAGACGATGTATGTGGCGTTCATTGAGTATTGCAAACAAAATTTGGTCAAGCCTGAGTATTTTGATTATCGGTTACTTTGCCTCTATGCTATTTGGATACAGCAACGGCAAACTGACTGAAAACAGGTTATTCAGCGTATCTGAATCTGTTTTCCCGGCAACACGATACAGCCAGTCCGCCTTAAATTCCTTTGGAGAACAGACCAAACTATTCAATGATGCCGTCCTGATTGGTGATGTTAACCAGCTCGAAACAGCACAATCCAAAGCAAAAGAAATTCAGCAAGCACTCACTGCCATTTCCGAATTGCCGAATGTTGATCCGGATATGAAAGAGAAAATAGACACTTTGATCAAAAAGTTATTTTCATTTACTGAATCCGCTAACACACTCTACACCAAAATGATTGAGAATGAAAATAATGCGGATGTGAGTCAAACAGCCGAATTGACAAAACAGACAGAATTCCTTGAGAAACAACTTGCCCAGTTCAGTCAATATTTTGTGAATGAACTAAACTCCGAACTATCTTCGATTCGTCAAGATACAAAACGTCAAAGTATATACAGCCTGATGACCTTTTTCATAGTTGTATCAGGTTCGGTTTTGTTAGTCTGGTTTATTTTGTCCCGAGGTATTATCCTGCCCCTTAAGAACACAGTAAAAGCACTGAATTCAATTGCCCTTGGTGATCTTTCCGTAAATCTGAAAACAGGTAAAGATGAAATCGGTATCATGGGCTCGGCATTAAATTCAGTGGTTGACTCCCTGAATATCAAAGCAAAAGCAGCTGCTGACATTGCAGAAGGCAATCTTGCCCAGAAAATTGTTGTCACATCCGAAAAAGATACACTTGGCAAGGCGCTTCTCACCATGATTACCAGCCTCAACAATATGGTTTCCGAGCTTAATTTCTCAGCCGCCCAGGTGGATTCCGGCTCCAGACAGATTGCAGATTCAAGCATCGCCCTGTCTCAAGGAGCGACAGAACAAGCGTCCGCCATTGAAGAAATATCCAGCAGCATGACACAAATCAGTTCTCAGACAAAAACCAATGCTGAAAATGCCACACAGGCCAATACACTGGCAAAAGCGTCTCATGAGGCTGTACAAAATGGAATCCAGCAGATGGAAGAGATGGTTTCCTCTATGAATGCCATCAGCGAATCCAGTAACGAAATTGGAAAAATCATTAAAACAATTGATGATATCGCATTCCAGACCAATCTGCTGGCCTTGAATGCCGCTGTCGAAGCGGCAAGAGCCGGCAAACATGGTAAAGGTTTTGCGGTCGTGGCACAGGAGGTTCGTTCCCTGGCAGCCCGAAGTGCAAAAGCCGCCCAGGAGACTACGGATATGATTGAAAAATCAATTAAAAAGGTGAAAGATGGAAATCAAACCGCCGGTAAAACTTCAGAGGCACTTGAAAAAATTAACACCGGTGTAACCCAGGTAGCCGATCTTGTCGGTGAAATCGCCGCCGCAAGCACGGAACAGGCACAAGGAATCGCCCAGGTGAATAAAGGCCTTCAACAGGTTGATAATGTCACTCAGAGTAATACCGCCAATTCCGAAGAAACATCTTCAGCGGCTGAAACGCTATCTGCACAGGCTGCACAGGTTCGTCATCTGCTTTCCAAATTTAAGGTGCAAAAAAATAATACGGAATAACAAGCCGGTGATCGCGGCATCCATCTGTTTATTTAATGGGCAGAAGTACTGTAAAGGCGGTGCCTTTCCCGGTCTCACTTTCAACATCAATATATCCACCCAGCGAATCAACAATTCCTTTTACGATCGGCAATCCAAGTCCCGTCCCGGTAATAAACCTTGTATTCTCATTTTTAACACGATAAAATTTTTCAAAAATCTTGTCCATATATTTGGCATCGATTCCATAGCCATTGTCTTTTACGATAACCCTTACGTTTGTTCCGGCCATATCCAGCAAAACCTTTATCTCTCCCCCTGTTTGTGTATAATTTATGGCATTTGTTATCAGATTGCCATACACACTTTCAAGCGCCATTGGATCGGCCATGATGGATGGAAGAGGCGCATCCTTTATTTCAAGGGTTAAGGACTGTTTTTTCGCGATGGCCTGCGCTCCCAAAAAATCAACAATACTTTTTAACAGCTCATCCACCTGAACCGGTTTTGATTCCTTGGATGCAATCCCAGCCTCAATCCGGGAAAGATCCAACAGGTCTCCGATCGTGGATATAAGACCCTTTGTTTTCTCCTTTGCCCGGGAAAGAAGATATTGTTCATTTTCGGAAGCGCCTTCATCCATATCATTCAAAGCCATAGCAAGCTGTTCATGAATTGTGGAAAGAGGAGATCGCAGCTCATGAGAAACCTTTGCAACAAACTCCGATCTCAACTGATCGAGCGCCTTCATGGCGGAAATATCCATGATATTGGTCACGGCTCCCAGGCACTCCCGTTTCTCTCCCAACACTGGTCTGGATCTGGCCAATAAAAACCGGCCTCCGTCAAGATTCAGTTCATGCGTCGGGATATCATCAAAATCAACATATTTCCCGCGGGAGATATCGATAATCAGCTTGCATAACTCCTTATCATAAATATAAGCGCCGATATCTCCGCCGGGCATTAACTCTTTTGCAAGTCCCAGATGCTGTTTAAATGCAGGATTCAACAGAACCACTTTACCATTTGTATCTGTTACCAGCACTCCGTTTGGAAGTGATTCAATAATAGTGTGTACACGACTCTGGGAAGTATGCAGATCCGCCAACGTCCGCTTTCTTTCCATTTCCAGTTTTTC
>CAMBQS010000292.1 GCA_945870015.1 Desulfocicer vacuolatum DSM 3385 | reverse complement strand
AAATGATGTCCGCGTTATCCTTTTTGTTAAAATGATGGCCGGCCACAGCCTGACAGAGGCGCTCAAACAAAGAATCCGTCAGGTGATCCGGGACAATGCCTCACCCAGGCATGTTCCTGCCAAGATCATTGAAGTACCGGCCATTCCCTACACCCTGAACATGAAAAAAGTCGAGCTGGCTGTGAAAAAAGTTATTCAAAATCAGCCTGTTAAAAACAAGGATGCGCTCAGCAATCCTCAGGCCCTGGATTTTTATGCCGACCTGAAAGCGCTTCAGGAGGACTAAGATCTCTGTTCTAAAATGCATTGATAAAGACAAAAAAAATAGCTGGCCGGGGACGCCCCGACCAGCTATTTTAAAGGAGGAAAAAGATGAAGAAATTATTAGGTTTGACTTGAATATATGCAAACACTCTGCCAAATGCCTTTGTTTTTTTGTCTTTTTTTATTTAAAAATTTTTCTTAGGTATTTCATTTGGTTATATCAGATATAAAAATGCATTTATCGATATTTTTGCTGTCCACCCAATATGGCTATTCCGAAAAGTTCAAAACCATAAACCCGCTTTTCTCCGGTTATTTTTAACTTTCTGATTTATAATACAATACAGTTATCTACTATGTTCAAAAAAATAAACCCTTCCCTCCAACTGCAACAAGGAAGCTATTAACATTTTGTTATTATAGTATTTATGTTGGGTTTATTTTTTTGAACTTGATACTGCTATAAACGCGATGGCTATTAAAAACAGTCTCTGGGATTGTTATCGGTCCCTGATCCCTTAGATTTTTTTCAAACATTAAACCGGAAGTTGATGATGTCCCCATCCTGAACTTCATAGGTTTTCCCTTCGAGTCGAAACGTTCCGCGTTTCCGGGCTTCTGCCTGGTTTCCCGCATCCATCAAATCCTTATAAGAAATTGTTTCCGCACGAATAAACCCTTTTTTGATATCGGAATGAATAACCTCGGCAGCATCCAGCGCCGATGTTCCCCTGTGTATGGTCCAGGCCCTGACCTCATCTTCGCCGACCGTAAAAAAAGACATCAGCCCCAACAGGCTGTAGGACATCTGAATCACGCGGTCCGTTGCCGATGCGGTAATATTGAATTCCGTTAAAAATTCCCTGGCCTCATCTTCGGTCATTCGAATCAACTCCTGCTCGAGCTTGGCCTTGATGACCATACAATGCTCTGCTGAAGTTATTGCAGGTATATCCGGCATAATATCGTCATCATCTGCATTATTGAACAAAACCATCATGGGTTTGGCCGACATGAATGCATAACCCCTTAGTACCGGAGCACCAGCCAGATCCGGAAGCTTCCGCAGCGGCATTTCATTTTCCAGGTGTTTCAAACATTGCGTGATCAAGGATAATTCTTCCATATCTATTTTTTTGCCGCGCTTTTTATCGGTTTCCAGACGTTCCTGGCGTTTTTCCACCACAACCAGATCTGAAAGAATCAAATCCTGGTTGATCGTTTGAAAATCGGATAACTGCTGCGGAGCGTCTCCTCCCATACCCGTAACATTTCTTACAACAAGAATAATCGCATCGCAATCTCGCACCTGGGACCATGCCGTCTGTTCTTTTCCAGCCTCTTTTTTGGCAAGCGATTTCCCCGGCAGAAGATATTCTATCTGGGCATAAATGGTTTTGCGAGGGTGATACATCTGGCTTAATACATCCACACGGGAATCCGGAACCTGAAGGGTGCCGATTCTGGGTTCTGCTTTTCCGGCCGTATTCGAAAGGCTTCGGGTCAGGGCTTCAAAAACAGTGGTTTTCCCTGATCCCGGACAGCCGATAATGCCTATTTTCATTTTGTCTCCAGTTCTCTTTAATCTTTTTTCAAAAAGTTTTTTCGGTCCGATTTGTTGTTTTCGAAAAGAAGTGAGTGAGTGTTCAGCGTGTATCAACCGATTGAAGTACCAGAGCGGTTCTGGAAGGTAAATATAGGCTGATGAAATGAGATGAATCGTTATTGGCGGATTTCATTTGCGTAAAATGAATCTGGCCGGGTTTTAACCGGTCATGTCCTCCAAATTCGAGTGAATCGCTATGAAAAATCATTTGATATTTTCCAGGCGAAAAGGGGATTTGGTAATCACTGAAAGAACGCATGGGATGAAAATTAAACACAAAAATCAGGCCGGCCCGCTCAATAGCCATGATCTTATCTTGGTCATGGTCATAACAAAGCGTTATCTTGGAATTTTCAAAAAGACGGAAATTCTTAACCAGAGCGATCATTTCCCGGTCAAAACAGGCCAGAAAATGATATCGCAAGTCCGGATTGTCCACCAAATGCCACTGGCGTCTGGCAAAACGAAAGGACCAGTTGTTTCCTTCACGGGGAAAATCAATCCACTCCGGGTGTCCAAATTCATTTCCCATGAAATTCAGGTACCCGCTGCCTGCAGTAATCATCGTGATAAAACGGATCAGCCGGTGGATAGCCATTCCCCTATCCACCCGGGGATTGTCTTTGTGGTTTCTGGACATTGCATCATACATGTCCGATCCCACGAGCCTGAATATCAGTGTTTGATCCCCCACAAGGGCCTGATCGTGAGATTCTGCATAGCTGATGGTTTTTTCATCCGGCCTCCGGTTGGTCAGTTCAAACCACAGCTGACCGATCGGCCAGGATTCATCCGGATATTCCTTTGTCAGTCGAATCCAGTAATCGGGTATTCCCATTGCAAACCGATAGTCAAATCCGATTCCGCCGGCCCAAACCGGGACTGCAAGTCCGGGCATGCCGCTGACATCTTCGGCAATGGTGATGGCATCGGGATTGATATCATGAATCAGTGTATTTGCCAGCGAAAGATAGGTCAGCGCATCTTCATCCACAGATGTATCAAAATAGGAGGGATAGCCTGTAAAGGCCTTTTCCAGACCATGATGATCATACATCATGCTGGTTATACCATCAAATCGAAACCCGTCCAGTTGATATTCTTCCAACCAGAACCGGCAGTTGGACAGCAGAAAAGCGATAACCTCTGATTTCTGGTAGTCGAAGCATCGGGAGTTCCAGGAAGGATGAAGGCCTTTGACGCCGTCATGGAAATACTGGTGAGAAGAGCCGTCAAAACGACTGAGGCCTTCCACCTCGTTGATGACCGCATGGGAATGGATCATATCCATGATAACACTCAGTCCACTGCCATGCGCCGTATCAACCAGTTCTTTAAACTCATCCGGAGTTCCGAACCGGGAGGATACGGCAAAAAAACTGGAAACCTGATATCCGAAGGATCCGTAATAGGGATGTTCCTGAATGGCCATCAACTGAAGGGTATTGTAACCGGCATTTTTTATTCTGGGAATAATATTATCGATAAATTCCCTGAATGAGCCGACCTTTTCCGCATCCTGAGCCATTCCCACATGGGCTTCATAAATCAGAAGGGAAGGATTTTTTAAACGTCTGGGCGATTTCCATTGATAGGCAGATTCCGGGTACCAGACCTGCGCATTAAAAATCAGCGAGACCGGATCCTGAACGACCCTTCGGGCATAGGCGGGAATGCGATCTCCCTGACCGTTTTTCCAGTGAATGCGAAGCCGGTACAATTCTCCGTGATGCAGAACATCTTCCGGAATATCAAGTATCCATATACCTTCCGGGCTGATTCGAGTAAGCTGAAATTCTTTTTTTTCTTTCCATCCGGTTACATCGCCTATAAAATATATCCGAGATGCAAACGGGGCCCACTCCCGAAACATCCAATGATTTTTTTCATGATGAAGCCCGAAATAGGTGTGGGCAGCGGCAAAGTCATAAAGAGAGCGGTGTTTCTTTATGATATCGTTTATTTTTTCAGTCCGCTGATTAAAGCGACGGAAAAGTACGGGTTTATAAGGCTTCAGCAGTGGATCTGACTGAATCCAGTTATGAAGAGAATTTTTTTCATCTTTTTTCATCTTGCCATATTGATTTCATTACAAAAAAAATGTATTCAAAAAATCAAAAAACATCCTATATGGTCTTCTTTTTGTTACCGGACATGTCTTTGTAATGTGACATGACTTTTTTTACATATCCTTTGGTTTCTGAAATCGGCGGAATACCATTATATTTATCAACCGTGGTAGGTCCGGCATTATATGCGGCAAGCGCCAGTTCTATTCTGTTGAATTTTTCAAGCATTTGTTTAAAATAGAGTGTTCCCCCCATGATATTCTCTTCAGGATCAAACGGATTTCTGATATTCAGAAAGGTAAAATTCTGAGGCATGATCTGCATCAGACCTTTTGCTCCTTTTTGAGAAACCGCATAACAATCAAAATTCGACTCAACTTTGATAATGGATTTCAGCAATGAAAAATCAACTGCATGTAGTAGTGAAGCCTTCAGAATGAGATGATCATATTGATCGGGATCAAGGTTTGTAGAAAATTTATCACCCAAACTGGATTCAAAATATTTATTGGGGGTGCTTTTCAGATAAAGGCGATATTTCGGAGACACGGGAACATTTGTAAAATGACGAACACCACTGTTGTCTTTAAAAACATAAATATCGGCTCCGGCAGAGGGGATACAGATGAATATCGTAAATACTGTATAAAACAACTTAATCCATATATTCTTCTGTTGATACATTATTATTTCTCCTTTCGCTAACAGGGGCAAACTTGTAATATTATTCATGTACTGTTTCGCTGCCCCTTTCGTCATTACAAGATCTGTTCGATCCCGCTATTCAGGAGTCAAGCGCATCCGTGAAAATATTACAAAGTTTTCCTAGTTTGGACCGTTTACGGTTCCGTCAACTATTCACCCATTTACGTTTTTCCAGAGAATCGGCGTAGGTTTTAAGAACAAATCTTTCTGCAAATTGATTGTGTGAAAAATATGGTTTGGTAATTTGCAAAAACGA
>CAMBQS010000291.1 GCA_945870015.1 Desulfocicer vacuolatum DSM 3385 | reverse complement strand
CGTCGGCCAAGTAAAGGCGTGCAGTTTGCATATCACCGCTTGTCCAAGCATTATGATAGTTTATTATAACTTGCTCTGCATCCATAATCTCTCCTTAAATAATCTGTTTTCGATGGTCTCGAATTGCAAAAAAAGGATCAGAATCAATCTATATCGTTTGCTTTTCGGTGATGCAAGGAAAATTGCTGCTGCTATAAATTCAAATATATCGAAAAAGATCTGAATGAAAACTGGATGTAATTTTTCAATTTTATTAGAGCCAGAGCAAATTCTATCCAAGCCCTGGAAATAAATTCTTTCAGAATCTGCTTGAATGGTTTTGTTATATTATATCGTTTAATGCGGGATAATGGCCAGGAAAGGAGCCTGAGACTCATATATTTGAATTGAAATCTCAAAACTGGAAAAAGGTCATACACCACATATTGGGTTGCCTAAAATTTTTCAGTCTAAAAAGAAAATGTTTTCATCCAGCATTTCCGACAATTATCTTATTCATCATATAAGTCAAAATCTGGGTAATGTTTTTTGGCACATTCCTGGCAGATACCATGGCTGAATTCCGCATCGGAATGGTCGTGAATATAGTGTTCAATCTGATTCCAATATCCTTCATCATCTCTAATCTTTTTACAAAATGAACAAATAGGCAGAAGACCGCTCAATATTTTTACATGATCTAATGCATATTGCAACTCTGCATTTTTTTTATGGAGCTGACGTGATAAATTCCCGAGTTCCTGGTTTAAGGATAGAAACTCAGTGCGCATCATGTTGATATCATTAATGTCCAGGTGACCAAAGGCTAAAATTTCTCTACCGACAGTTTTGAACATGAACAAATAGGTTTGTGGGTAACCGGAAAGGGTGTTGATGTTGAACATCTGTTCCCCTGATTGGGTATTTGACAAGTCCTTCAGGTTAAAAATAGAGTTGAAATCAAGGATAAGATCCTGGAACTTCATCCCGGGAGAAGGCTCTCCACAAACCTGCCGGGCGTAGTGATTCATTGACAGGACACGGCCCTCAATATCGAGTTTTAAAAAAAGAACAGGTGCGGCATTAGAAAGGTAATCATAAACGCATTCAAGAATCATTGCGGCCTCGCAGAAGGTTCATTTTACTGTTATAATATGATCAAGCTCAACCAGTGACCGAATACAAACGGTATTAGAATAGGACTTTACCTTGTCCATGCCCCCCCAGTTAAAAGCCTGTCCACCTACAATAATAGCAAGGTTTTTAAAGTTTGTTTTCACCGCTTCTATACCCTTGATTAAAGAGGACATGTTGACATAAACGCTCAAGGACAGGCCCAGAAGATCCGGCTTGACCTCATCAATGTAATGAAGCATCTGATCCAGAGGCATGTTAGCCCCTAAAAAATGGGCATCCCATCCCTGGATCTCAAACATATCTGCCACCATTTTGCCGCCGATCTGATGAAACTCATTGGCAGCACACGAGATGACTGCTTTCTTATGGGTTCTTTTTCCGGAAAACAATGTTGGATAAACCAGATTCAGTAATCCTTCAGTAATGGCTGTAACCAAATGCTCCTTGGCCACCGATATTTTATTGAATTCCCATAGTTCACCAACCTTATATAAACTCTTCTGGAATAAATCCGTATAAAGGGTCTTGATATCAATGTTTTGGTCAATTAATGCTTGAACTATTCGACTACAAGAAGCTCTTTCCCCATTCAGAAGAAGGGACAGGTATTCTTGATACAATAAATCTGTAATCATTTTTCGTTTCCAGTAAATTGCCCATCAAAGAATTTACTCAGTTTCGGTTAAAGCTCACCATGCCCGGACAGGTCGATATCAGTTATACTGACAAAAGCCGGGATATTTACAATCAACCAATTGTAAAAAGGATAGATCTCTTTAAATGCCGTTGGTGTGAGTTCTTTTTTTAACAATTCTACCCATATGTTCAAATTGGCTGCCCAATATGTGGTTTGAAAACCATGGGACCGGTAGGCACGAAAAACCCATAGAACTGTTTCCACGAGTACCTCGGGTTTATAGTCTAAAAATAAGGATGCCATAAATCGAGGAAAATTTCGATTATTATCTTCAGCCATGTTCCCATTATCCGCCCCTATTAATTTTTCAAGGTCAGGACGTCCCATTAAAATCTGAGTACCTATTATGGCAACTGCTTCCCATTTCTCATTAAATTCCTGAACAAAATCATCATTGGGTTGCTTCAACTTTTTTGCTGTTTCTAAAATTTGCCCTTTCATCATTCCCCTCTATTTATAAATTTGATTATACGTCCATAGGGTAAAACAAACAACAGGCGATAATTAAGCCTTACTGCAATTCAACTGATAATGCCGGAGAAAGCCCCAAAAAAAGCGCTGTTAATTTGCAAATAATTTCTCTGAGAATTCCATCAAGACAATTTAAAAAAGACAGGTTGCTCAATCTATCTATATGAATTTAAAGTAAATATTTATTTTTTTAAACTTCTTAGATTGTTTTCGTTTTGTTATATCTTAAATTGCTTAACCATCTCATTTAACTCCTCAGCTAACCTGGACAATTCTGTGGAGCTGATATTGACTTGCTGACTGCCGGTTTTTGCCTCCTCGGCTGCCTGGCTCACTTTTGCAATATCCCGAGTTACTTCTCCGGCCACGGCTGATGTCTGGTTTACGTTTTCGTTGACTTCCTGGACCCCTGCAGCTATCTGGCTTACATTATTAGAAATTTCCTGGGTGGTGGCAGACTGTTCTTCAATGGCAGTAGCAACTGTAGTCACTATCTCATTGATCTCATTGATAACCTTAACAATGGATTCAATTGCTTTAACAGCTTCTGCTGATGTGTTCTGAACCCCGGATATTTTTTCGTTGATTTCTCTTGTGGCCTCAGCTGTTTGGTGTGCAAGAGTTTTAATTTCTCCTGCAACAACTGCAAAGCCTTTACCGGCTTCTCCAGCTCTGGCCGCCTCAATAGTGGCATTGAGGGCCAGTAAATTGGTTTGCTCCGAAATATCGGCTATGGTTTCCGTCACCTTGCTGATCTGGGCTGAGGCCTTTCCAAGCTCATCAACCTTTTCTGAAACTATCCGGGCCGTTTTAACTGCCTGGGTGGTTGTTTCATTTCCTTTAGCCATATTTCTTGCAATTTCATTGATGGTGGCTGTCATCTCTTCAGAGGCAGAAACAATGGTCTGGATATTTGCGGTGGTCTGCTCGGTTGCTGCTGCCACACTATTCATATTGGTGGACATTTCTTCTGCAGCGGCAGCCACACTGTTTGACCTTTCTGCGGTTTGTTCGGAGTTTGTGGATATCTGCTCTGAAATGGCTGAAAGTTCTGTGGAAGAGGCAGTCAGTGTCTGGGTGCCTGATGCAATGTTGGTGAACATTTTTCTTAAATTCTTACACATGGTATTCAAAGACTCAATCAACATGCCTACTTCATCCTTCTGATCAATCGCAATTTGTTGCGTCAGATCTCCCTGGGCTATTGCTTTGGCGAAATCGTTTGCCAAAAATATTGGCTTTGTGATCATTCTTGTAATGAAAAATCCCAGAAAAAGAGACACGATAATCCCTGCTAACCCTATAACGATAAACAGCTTTATCTGAAGATCGGTTGTTTCTGATGTGTTGGCTTGAGCAATTTTAATCCCAACCTTTGTAATAACCTCTATCTTGCCCAGCGTCTCCATCATTTTTCGGCCTACGGCATCTGCTTCACGATCAAGGGTTCCAAGCATTTCCTCTGAAATATTTTCTCCAGCAATTTTTTGCCCGATAAGGTCATAAATTTTTTTTATCCTTGGCTGAAATTCCTTATTGTGAAACGAATCTGCCTCGTTAACAATTTCTCTCAGTTTCTCATCCCGGGCTGGATAAATAGTCCCTTCATCGGTCTTTGCACCATTCAACATAGCATCTGCAAATAAATCAAAATCCTTGACAAGCGTTTCATGTTTTTTCCAAATTTCTTCAAGGTCACCTTTTGATCTTGCAGCGAGAATCTCCATGATCATCTGCATATCCCTTGCCACGGAGAATTTCATTTCCATTGCAGCATCTATCAGTGGTGAAGATTCAAGGACAGTTCGAAAATTCGATTTGATCACTTCTAATCCTGAAATTCCAGTGACAGCGACAATAATCGTAATAACACTTACCAGCAGAAAACCCCCCATTAGTTTTTTTCTTAAACTCAAATTTTTTAGCATCTCGATCTCCGCAAATTTTAAATTTAGATTGGTCATTAATATTTATAAAAAAATCGCATACCTTATTTTGTGTTGTTCAATCAATTAGCCTTCCTTAAAAAATTCATCAAAATATTTTTAAAACCGAATTACTCGTGATTATATATGGTATCATTAGCGACGAGTCATTTTCAAGCATTAGGGGGATTGTTTTTTTCACCAGTCCGGATTTTTTAAGATTTATCAAGACACCAAATATGGTATGGATGGATTTTTAATCTCAAATTTGAAATTCAAATATATGAGAAAATTCAAAATTAAAAAATTCAAACTTCCATTCAACTTGATTGGAGATACATTTGACAGGCATTTTCCAATTTTTATAGCAACCAGCGACTCAAAGATACTGCATTAATCTGGATATTAAATCCAAAAAATTATTTTTCGAATTCCAGATTTGAATTCGAAAATTTTAAAGCAATTCTCCAATTGTATCAGGTGCCGCTCTTTTTATCCGAACCCATTATTTCATCAGGTTGACTTCACCCTTTTCACCTGATATCTTTGGTTATTTTCAGGGTTGAATCATAAAAACGGGGGTGAACCATGGGAAAAAAAGTGCTTGTGCCGGTGGCCCAGGGCACCGAGGAAATGGAAGCCGTGACCATCATTGATGTTCTGCGCAGGGCCGGGGCAGAGGTCATCGTTGCTTCGGTGG
>CAMBQS010000290.1 GCA_945870015.1 Desulfocicer vacuolatum DSM 3385 | reverse complement strand
GAAAAAAATCAGAATCTTCTGCAAAGAGAACGACAGGCTTGCTGATCGACGGTTTTGAAATATCCGGTTTTCCTTCAAACCATTCGGGATTGGTGAAGCGAACCAGTTCGTAGATGTCAATCATAAGGGTTGTGTGATTCCCGATAATGGTGGATCCCATAATACCGGTTTGTCTCAGTGTTGTTTTATCCAGGTTTACCGCAACATCCATTGCATCAACCGGCGGGGTAACCATGAGTCCAACCTCTCTTCCTGCCAGGGTAAATACAATAACTTCGAGCTGACTGGATTCAGGAAGCGGTTTTACTTTTGCCACCTGATCCAGGGAAAAAAGCGGTAAACTGCCTCCCCGGTATTGAATCACTTTTTTACCGCCCAGGTGTTCAATATTTGCAACTTTTATTCTTTCAATCCGTTCAACCATGGCCAGTGGAACAGCACACTGTTCATCTTCATCATTTCGGAAAAGAAGAAGAGCGGTTTTATCTCCTTTTTCCTGTTTTGCCTGAGCGGAATCTTCCTGGGCTTTATTGACACTATCCAATTTTTCACTGGAGGCCAGTTTTGCCATCTGCGCCAGGCCGGCGACATCAAGGATCAGGGCAACCTTCCCATCACCCATGATTGTCGCACCGGCATATCCCTGGCATCCTTTCAGGTGACGTCCCAGCGGTTTCACTACGATCTCTTCAGAATCACGGAGTTGATTGACAACCAGTCCATATTTAAAGGGACCGGCTGAAACAACTGCGATATTGATTGCACTATTGATATTTCTTCTTCTTTCCGCTGTTTTTCTGGGAAGGTATTCTTTTTTGCTCAGTGTATCGGATTCAACATCATCTGCCGAAGGCTTGAATTCCGATCGGCGATCAGCGATGTTTTCACGCCGGTCAGGAGATTCCTCATTGTCTGAAGGGTCAACATAAACATTATCAATTCCCAGAACCTTGGAAAGATTCAGAAGGGGAAGCAGATTGCCTCTGAGTCGAACCACTTCCGCGTTTCCGACTTTTTCAATCCGTTTTTTCACCTGTACGGCTGGGATCCGGAGAAGTTCGTTCAGATTGACCTGGGGAATTGCATACCGTTCATTCCCTACTGATATGATCTGGCTGGGAATAATTGCCAGGGTCAGCGGAAGTTTAATCCGGATGGCGGTTCCCTTGTTCATGGCGGACTCGATATCAACAATGCCTCCCAGTCTATCGAGATTTGTTTTAACGACATCCATTCCAACGCCTCTGCCGGAGATATCGGTAACCTGGCTGGCCGTGGAAAAACCAGGCAGAAAAATCAAAGCGATTTTTTCTTTTTCAGACAGGAGGTTGGCCTCCTGATCCGTGATGAGATTTTTTTTAAGGGCGGATGTTACTAGTTGATTTCCATCAATGCCTTTGCCATCATCTGTGATTTCGATGTTGACCTGTCCTGCTTCATGGAAAGCCTTCAGTTTGATAATTCCAGTGGGATCTTTTCCCCGGTTATGACGCACGGATGGGGATTCAATTCCATGATCAACCGCATTCCGGATTAGATGCGTCAATGGGTCACTGATTGCCTCAATAATGGTCTTATCCAGTTCAACATCTTTGCCTTCAATGAAAAGGGATATCTCTTTTCCGAGATCCCGCGCTAAATCCCTTACAACTCTTGGAAATTTGTTAAAGACATTGGAAATCGACTGCATCCGGGTTTTCATGATCGCTTCCTGAAGCTCGGATGTCACCATGTCGATTCGCTGACCTGCGATTTCCAGCGTTCGCTTGTCTCTCAAGGTAATTCCCTGTAACAGTTGATTCCGGCTTAATACCAATTCACCGGCCAGTGTCATCAGATCGTCCAGAAGATCAACATTCACCCGCAATGAAGTCTGTGTTGCGGCCTGTTTCGATATTACGGATATGGCTTCCTTTGAATCCTCTTTGATGATATCGGGTGTGGAAATCGGGGCTGTTTTGGGAAGATATTCAGCAAAATCATCAAAAGATACAGGTGGAAGTTCAGCAGACGGCGGTTCAGAGAAATCCGGCATTCCCAACGATTCTTCCATAAAGGTAGTTTCCTGGAAATCTTCTTCAACTTCAGGGGAACACATTTCCGATGTTACAACATGAACATATTTTTCTTCAACATCAAAGAGTGCAATGACAATTTCACGCTCAATCACGGATGCAAAAAGAATATAAAAGGGAATCCGTGTCGGGATATTCTGATTGAGCGTTCCAACCGCATCAATATCGATTTTTGATTGTATCATTTTCCCGCTGTTGATCAGCGATGAGATCACATCCAGGGGCGTTTTCTTTTTTCTGTGGATATCATGGATCAGGTCATATTCTACAAAATAGATGGTCATTCCTTCTTTTTTTGCCTGGTCGATATCAAATTGCGGGGCCGTTAATATATTCTTTTTTCCTTCAATTGATATATTCAGTGTTCCGGAGAGGCTTTCTTTTTCATCGTCCGGCAGGGATGCTGCAGTAAGGCCGATCAGGGCCACGATATGTTCGGAAGTATCCATGTCATTGCTGTGTTCAACATCATGGACCATATTTTTCAGGGTATCAAACGCTCTTAAGAGTGTGTTGATCGTTTCCGGTGTGGGGACAATTTCACGGCTGCGCACCAGGCCAAGCACATTTTCAATCTTATGGGACAGTTCCTTGATATTGGATAGCCCCATGAAACCGGCTCCGCCCTTGATGGAATGGGCTGCACGGAAAACATTATTCACAAGCTCTTCATTAATATCAGCGCCTGCTTCTTCAATTAAGAGAAGATCGTTCTCAATATTGGAAAGATGATCCAGCGATTCTTCAATATACATTTGCAGGGTTTCATCATCTTCGAAAATCATATCTATCCTCCCGCTTGATCAGGCGTAGCAATCTGAAAATTGAAGCAATTGATTACATTAAGAATATGCGGTTACTGTCTGGTAAAAACATATCGAATAATTTTATGCAAGTCAAACGTTCTTGGATGAATGATTGCAATCAAATATCCGCTTCTCCAGAAAAGCCTTTTTGATTTGGGTTGATTACAATTCCGCCCAGGAAAAAATTCTAGGGCTGATCAGTGGTACACAGGCTTTTGCAGATTCTACGGTCTGGTTGTGAAAAATATTGAAAAGCACCATATCGAGTCCGGCAGAAGCAAGCATCGGGAGATAGGTTCTTTCAACAAGCAGTTTTTTCTTCATGTTTTCATGCCCTGAAGTCAGACCGGAAGTCAGATTGGACAAACCGGCGATGGTTTTTACCTGAAACCCGAAAAGATCCGGAAGGTTATGAATAAAAGTAAGGATTTCCTTTGCCTGTTGATTTCCATTTTGCCAGGACAGGGGAACGATTATTGGATCGATGATCAGTTGACTTTCATCCATACCAATGTCTTGTATGGCCTGCAGAATCTGAATCGCAAGGGTACACCGTTCTGAAGCATCATTTGGAACCCGGCTGTCCGGATACAGAAGATATCCTATTATATCGCTCTTGTATTTTTTTGCAAGAGGGAGAATCTTTTCAAGTTTTTGTGGCTCCAGCGAAAAGCCGTTGATAATGGAAATATTTTTGTTTGCTTTTAATCCTGCTTCCATTGCTTTGGGGTTGGCGGTATCAATCAAAATCGGCAGATTTGTAACCGACTGGACAGTTTCAACCATAAAGGTCATTTTTTCTTCAGGATGGCGGGAAAGCGGTCCGGTATTGATATCAATGGCATCCGCCCCGGCAGCTTCGCATCTTTCCGTAATCTCCTGAATGGGTCCGGGGTCCAGTGTTTCCAACGCTTTTTGAATTACAGGATTGATGATGTGAAGATTATCTGCAACAAGCAGCATAGCCAATTCCTTTTTTCATAAATCCAAAAAATTTTTCAGAATCTCCATGGAATTGTAAAGCCTTGAAAAAGAAAAAACTTCAAGGGATACGATACCGGTATATCCACGGAGTTTTGCCATGATTTTTTCCATCTGTGCAAGCGGCATCTGATCCAGGCCCAGGTGATCTTTTTCTCCGTCAACACCATGGAGATGAATAATGGTTATTTTTTCTCTCCATTCATCAACGGTTTTTTCAATATTCTGTTTTGAAAGAACAAGATGCCCGATGTCCAGACAGACAGACAACTGAAAGTCATCTATGAGACTTTTGATCAGCGTCAAGGGGTAAAACAGGTTCTCAATGGAGAGATCCTCTCCCTTGATTTCTTTGCCGACGACTCTCTCCATACTCCAATATAATGAATCCAGCCAGATTTTCATATCTGATTTATTATTCATGGACATGGGTTGCACCAGATGAAGTGTGCTGGTTGTCGGAGAAAGCAATCGAGTACGTTCAACAAACCGGTTTATGGTATCAACCGCGTGCATTCTATGCGTGATACCGGCATCACCCAGGGAAATATCCACCGGGAGATGAATATTGTAAGAGATGCAGTGTTTTTCCGCCAGATTCTTCAGCGTCTGGATTTCGGCCTTTGATGGCAGGCTGTCTTCGAATCTGCTTTCAAAAAAAAGCAGTTCGATTTCATCGAAAAAGGGAGCGAGCATTTCCACATTCTTCGCATAATGGTCCGGATAGATAAAGGAGGTAGTACCCAATCGAAAGGGAAACCGGTTTTTATAGGATTTGGAGAAAGATGGGTACATATCAGAAAAGATGCACCAGGATGCTTATCAGCCAGAAAATCAGAAGGCTGATGCAGGATGAAACCATCATGAGCCTGCATGCTTTTTGGATATGCTCTTGGGAAGCCTGGCCAAAATTTATTCCAATATAGGGTTTTGAAACCAGTTTTCCATGGTAAATGTTGGGTCCTCCCAGTTTAATGTGAAAAGCGCCTGCAAAGGCTGCTTCGGGGTATCCTGAATTCGGGCTGGCGTGGTTCCGCCCTTCCAGCAC
>CAMBQS010000289.1 GCA_945870015.1 Desulfocicer vacuolatum DSM 3385 | reverse complement strand
ACTTCCGGGTTTCTCCTTATCTCTTCGGGAGTGCCTTCTGCGATCACTTCCCCGAAAACCAGGACCTGGATTTTTTCACAAAGCTCCATGACCACTTTGAGCCGATGCTCAATCAGGTAGATGGCAAATCCCAGTTTCCGGTGAATCGTGCGGATGACTTCCATGGTCTGTAACAGTTCTTCCGGATTCATTCCAGCCGTAGGTTCATCCAGAAACAGAATCTTCGGTTCCAGTGAAATCGCCCGTGCAATTTCAACCCTTCGTTGCGCCCCATAAGGCAGGTTGACGACCACCTGGCCGGCAAAATGTTGTATCCCGAGCAGTTCCAGCAATGCATAAGCTTTTTCTTCGATTTCCGCTTCCTGCTTTCGTCGTTCAGCACCTCCGAAGAACGTGCCGGTCAGACCATATGTGATCCGGGAGTAGCGTGCCATCTTGACGTGTTCCAGCACGGTCATATGTCTCCAGAGACAAAGGTTCTGGAAGGTTCGGCCCAGACCTCTGGATGCGATCTGGTGGGGCATCAGGCCGGTGATCTCCTCTCCTCCGAGGCGGATGCTTCCTTGTGTCGGGGCATAAATACCGGTCAGGAGATTGAAAATGGTTGTTTTTCCGGCGCCGTTCGGGCCGATGAGTGCCCGGATCTGACCGGGCTCGATCACCAGGTTATAATTGTGAACAGCGCGCAGTCCGCCGAAATAATGGGTCATGTTTTTAACTTCCAGGAGCGGCATGCTATCCCTCTTTCTCTGGTTTTTCTCTGGGCTGGATCATTTTCTGAAAATCAAACTCCCGGAAAGCGATCAGGCCGGTTGGACGGTAAATCATGACCAGTATCAACAGAAGGGGAATAATAATCCATTTAAACAACTCAAGGGGCCTTAATAATTCTCCGAGAAGGCTGAGGCTGACCGCGCCGACAATGGAACCGTATACGGAATTCAGTCCCCCGAAATAAACCATGGCCAGCACCTCAGCCAGATTCTGAATTCCAAAGGTGCCTGGATTGATGTACCGCAGGACATGGGCAAACAAGCCTCCTGCTACACCTGCCCAGAAAGCGGAAAACAGAAATCCGGTCATCTTGGTTTCCCGGGTGTTGACCGTCATGGCTTCCGCAGCTAGTTCGTCATCCCGGATCGCATTCATGGCTTTTCCTTTTGTAGAAGTAACAAAATTATTGACCATCCAGATACATGCAATCGTCCAGGCAAAAACCACCGGCAGGCCGGCATACCCCGGCTGTCCGCCCAGGCCCCGGGGTCCTCCGATAATTTCCAGGTTTTCAATGACGCTTTTGACAATGAACAGGAAAGCCAGGGAGATAATCGCCAGGTAATCTCCCCTTGTCCGGAAGGAGGGGATGGCAATGATCAGCGCGCCAATGGATGCAGCCGCTCCACCGGCGATCAGGGCCAGCGGAAAAAGATAAGGGCCGAGAAACAGCGGAAGGAGTGCCGGCCCGAAAAGCTTGTTGTCTGCAAACATCATGATGGTCAGGACAGATGAAACATATGCACCGATTGCCATGAATCCGGGATGGGAACAGGAAAATTCCCCCATATATCCGTTGATCACATTCAGACTTAGGGTCAGGATAATGGCAATCATCATGAGCTTCATAGTCAGCACCCGGTATTCGCTGATATCGGACCAGACATGGAGAATACCATAGATCAGAAGCAGATGGATGAGTGCATTCATCCAGTTGGGAAGGGTATGCAGTTTCTCGGCAAGAGAATTCAATCTTGCTTTTCCCATCCGGGCGGCCATGACCACGGGCAGCAGGTAAACGATCAGGTTGTAGATCAGTGCGCTGGGGATCAGAAATGGTTCTTTGAACATGATATCAAAACCAAAAAGGGCCGGGATTTTGGGCAGACCGAGAAGGGATGCAATCATGGAACCGAGAATCTGTTCGACAATGACCGCCAGCATACATCCGGAGAGCCATCCGATCAATGGTACATGGGAAAGCAGGAGTCGGATTTTTTCTTTCATTTTTTTCCCATCTGGTGTCCTCATATCTCTTTTCCCATTTTTATTCCGATAGAGCGGTTTGATCATCATAGCCTGAGTTTTGCGCTGTAGGATTCGCCAAAAAAACCATGGGGCCGGAATACCAGTATCATCAGGATAATGGAATAGGCGATCAGATCGCGCAGGGTGGAAGGAAAGATCATGGCTACAAAGATTTCAATGAATCCCAGCAGAAATCCGGCAAGGGTTGCTCCCAGAATGGAGCCCCTGCCTCCGAGGATTGCAGCGACAAATGCTTTCCATCCAAACACGATTCCCATATACGGGTCCAGTACCGGATAGGCAACGCCGAACAGAATACCCGCAGCCGCAGCCAGGGCTGAACCTAAGGCAAAAGTGAGTGCGGCAATTGTATTCAGGGGAACCCCCATCAGTGGAATAACCGTATAGTCATAGGCCATGGCCCGCATGGCCATACCCCATTTTGTTTTTTTGATGAACTGGCTCAGGGCAAACATCAGGGAGATGGATACCGCAACAATCATGATTTTTTTGTTGGTAACAAAGACCCCTCCGAGATTATAGGTTACGGATTGGATTAAAGGAGGAAAACTGACCCTCTGGGCACCCATAAGGGCCAGGTTTCCGGTTTCAAGGATAATACCGATCATGAGCCCGGTTATGGCAGCGGATGCCCGCGGAGCTTCCCGCAAGGGACGATACCCGATCCGTTCCACCAGAACGCCGACACCGGATGTCAGGATCATGGAGATCAGGATCGTCAGGACAAGAGTGACCCAGCCGGGTAATATGATCATTCCCATTGCAGCCAGTGCGGCAATTCCGGTCGCAACCCCGAATCCGATGTAGGCGCCTACCATAAAGATATCGCCGTGGGCAAAGTTGAAAAGCATCAGGACGCCATAGACCATTGAATAACCAAGTGCAATCAGGGCATAAAAACTGCCCCACTGAAGCGCATTTACCATGTTCTGCAGAAAAAAGGTCATCTTGCTGATCCCTCAAACCGCTTACGGACATACAGATTTATAAAACTCATATTCTCCATTGTCGCTGATTCTGACAATGACTGCGCATTTGATGGGATCGCCTTCTTCCGTAAAGGTCATCTTTCCGGTGATACCTTGAAACTCTTTGATCTTGGCAAGCGCATCCCGAACACACTTCCGGTCATTCTCGATATTACCGGAAAGAGCACCGCAATCCTTTATAGCCTGCTGGACCAGACCCAGAGAATCCCAGGTCAGGGCGCCCACATCATCCGGAACATATCCGTAGGTTTTCCGGTATCGATCAATAAACGCCTTGGTGGCACCGGTAGCACCTGCTGCTGCATAGTGCGTGCTGAAGAACAGTCCGTGGCAGTCCTTTCCGCACAGTTTTACGGTTTCAGCCGAACCCCAGCTATCGCTTCCAACAATGGGGCCTTTCCATCCCAGTTCATGGGCCTGCTGAACAATCAGAGCCACTTCGTTGTAGTACTGGGGAGTAAACAGAACCTGAGCACCGGAATTGATGATCTTGGTAAGCTGGGAGCTGAAGTCCGCATCTTTGGTGGTGAAGCTTTCATAGGCAACCACTGACCCCGGGCCATGGAGGCCTTCCCAGGCTTTTTTGAAAAATTCGGCTAGCCCTTTGGGATAATCGCTGGCGACGTCATATAAAACGGCTGCTTTGGTGAACTGAAATTCTTCGGTAATGAAGTTTGCGACCACCGGTCCCTGAAAGGGGTCCAGAAAACATCCGCGAAAAACATAGGGCCGGTTTTTGGTGGTGTCCGGATTGGTGGACCATGGACTGATCATGGGGGTTTTGTAATTGTCTGCCACCCCGCCTGCCGGTATCGCCTGTTTCGAGGCCTGGGGACCCACAATGGCCAGCACCTCATCCTCTGTGATCATTTTGGTCTGCACTTTTACTGCGGATTCGGCTTTGGCTTCATTGTCCTCAATCACCAGTTCGACCGCATACTTCTTGCCGCCGATATCGAGGCCGCCTGCCGCCTTGATATCCTCCAGCCACATCTGGGCGGCATATTTTGTTCCTTCACCCACCTTGGGAATATCGCCGGTGATCGGGGCGTTGATACCGATTTTGATTGTTTTTTCCTTTTCCCATGGCCATTTGAATCCAAAGGCGTTCGCTGAAATAAAAAGTCCTGCCATACAGAATACAAGTGCTATTTTGATACTTTTTCGCATGGTTTCCTCCTTTACGGTTTGAACGGTTAGATCGTTATCATCCAAAAAAGGAATTTCACATCTGTGGGTTTCTTTATGGAAGGATCAGCAAAAGATTTCCGCACAATCCCCCTGGTTTGCAAAATCCGGGAATATTTCGACATTTGGTTTGTCTGGGATTTAATACGGGCAAATATCATGTTGATGGCAATTTTGCAATGATGTTTTCAGACCAGAACCAATCGATCTGTCGATAAACTTCTTACTCCAATATGTTTTCAGATGTTGCGGCCTTTTAATACCGGATCGTGTAATACAGTATCCCCAGATATTCACGGATGGCCACGCAGGATGTTTCAAAGGAGTTGTGGCAGGGCAGAAAGCTTCTCCAGAAAAATGCGGGGTTGTCGGAAGAATACCGGTAGGCCGGAAAGGGGGTGGTTGTCAGGCCGGTTGGTTGAAACGCCATCCGGGCGCGCTTCAGATGGTAGGCCGCGGTCAGGAGGATGGGTTTTTTGTACCCCAGATCCTGACAGATCATGGATGCATACCGGGCGTTTTCATAGGTGTTCCGGCTTTTTTTTTCAACAATGATATTGGTTGGATCAACCCCCAGGTCAACCATGATCCGTTTATCCACAGGCGCCCCGGCTTCTCCTTCCGGATAGACCTTTCCGCTTGCGATAATAACCGGGATGTTGTACCGCCGGTGGAGACGGATTGCCGTTGTGATCCGTCCCAGCATGTCT
>CAMBQS010000288.1 GCA_945870015.1 Desulfocicer vacuolatum DSM 3385 | reverse complement strand
TACAGTGAATTAGATGTAAATTCCGAAACCGGAAACAGTGAAACCGTTTTTCTTCTTTCCCTTCCCGGACAAGAAGTGGAATCTCTGAAAAAAATGGCTGTCGAACAAGCCATTGAAACCATTCGAAACCGGATTGACGAATTTGGTGTCAGCGAACCGGACATCCGGCTTCAGGGAGAAAACCGTATTCTGATTCAGCTTCCCGGAATCAAGGACACAAACCGGGCAAAAAGCCTGATCGGCAGGACTGCCCTTCTGGAATTCCGGCTTGTGGATGAGGAAGGGGATGTGTCTGCGGCTGTCAACGGCAGCATCCCGCCGGGAAGCGAGCTGCTCTATGAAACTCGTAAAAACAGAGAAACCGGCCAGGCCACAAAGACACCCATGCTGATCAAAAAAAGGTCCCCCCTGACCGGTGCGGATCTTACGGATGCAAAAGTTCAGATTGACTCCCAATATAATGAACCTCATGTTGCCATGACCTTCAGCAAAAAAGGAGGCCGGATCTTTGAACGGGTAACAGGAGAGAATGTAAATAAAAGGCTGGCCATTGTGCTGGATAATACCGTTTATTCCGCACCCAATATCCGCTCCAAAATATCCGGAGGAAGCGCCATTATCGAGGGCAGTTTCACCATGGAAGAAGCCCGTGATCTGGCCATTGTTCTGCGGGCCGGTGCACTTCCCGCCCCGGTGAATATTGTTGAGGAAAGAACCGTCGGGCCTTCCCTTGGACAGGACTCCATTAACAAAGGGCTGCTTGCCGGATATATTGGAAGTTTTGTGATCATGCTGTTCATGATTGTCTATTACAAAGGTTCCGGAGTCATTGCAGACACTGCCCTGATCATCAATATCATCATGCTTTTAGGCGGACTGGCTGCATTTCAGGCCACCCTGACACTTCCCGGTATCGCCGGTATCATCCTTACCATTGGTATGGCAGTGGATGCGAATGTTCTGATTTTCGAACGTATCCGGGAAGAGCTGAGACTCGGGAAAACACCTATTGCAGCCCTGAATGCGGGTTTTGAGCGAGCAACAGTAACCATTATAGACTCGAACATCACAACCCTGATCGTCGCCCTGGTACTGTTTCAATTCGGAACCGGCCCTGTAAAAGGTTTTGCTGTCACCCTGAGTCTTGGTATTATCATCAGCCTTTTTACAGCACTTGTTCTCACACGTCTGATTTTTGATTACTTTCTGGTCGTGCGACGCGCAAAAAGTATAAGTATTTAAAAATAATTATTCATTATCGATCGATATTGATCAGAATACATGTAAAGGAACGAATCCATGCAGTTCATCAAAGCCAATATCAATATTAACTTCGTCGGCAAACGAAAAATCGCTTATGTTCTGTCCGCTTTACTGATTCTGATCAGTATTGGATCGCTGATTATCCATAAGGGCCCCAGATATGGTGTTGACTTTGCAGGAGGCACACTCCTTCAGGTTTCATTTGAAAATACCGTTCAAATTAACGACATCCAGTCCGGCCTCAATTCCGTTGGCCTGGAGAAAACCTCTGTCCAGAGATTTGGTGATGAAAACGCGAATGAGTATCTGGTCCGGACCAACACACCGATTAAAACATCAGAAGGTTTTACCACCCGTATTGAAGAGGCCCTGAAAAAATCAACCGGTAAAGGTTCCCATATCCTCCGGGTAGAGATGGTCGGCCCCCAGGTGGGCAAAGACCTGAGGGAGAAGGCACTGTATGCATTGTTTTTTTCCATCCTGTTCATAGCAATTTATATCTCCGGACGTTTTGAACTAAAATGGGTCCTGAGTGGCGTCATTGCCGCAGCCCTGTTTTGTGTTGTTTATGTATTGTCGATTTTTAATGTCAGTATCCCCATACTCATTACCGCTGCTCTGGTCTTATCCGTTATCCTTTTCTGGGCTCTGGGATTAAAGTATGCGCTGGGAGCGGTTATCGCACTGATACATGATGTAACCATTACCGTGGGGGCTTTCTCCATTCTTGAAAAAGAGTTTACACTGCCGATCATCGCAGCCCTGCTCACCATTCTCGGATATTCATTAAATGATACGATCATTGTTTTTGACCGCATTCGCGAAAATCTGAAAAAACAGCAGAAAGACACCCTTGATATCACCATTAACAAAGGCATTAATGAAACTTTAAGCCGGACGATTCTGACTTCTCTGCTAACGCTGTTTTCCGTGGTTGCTCTGTTTATATTCGGAGGTGAAATCATTCATGATTTTGCCTTTGCCATGATCGTCGGAATTGTCATTGGAACCTATTCTTCCATATTTGTTGCCAGCCCGATACTGCTTGAGATGCAGGGGGAGTGAATGGTTTAATAGTCCCTTCATATAGAACAGGACGGGCGGATTTGACGTAAGTTTTAACAAACAGGTTACATGGGGAAGCCTATGAAAAAGCCTTTCCAGACTCCTTCGGGTAGAAAGTTATCATGGTCTTGTCTTTTGCTGTTTTTCTTGTCCGGCTGTCCGGTTCTGTTCCAATCATGCGCTGCGGTAAATCCGCAACCTCAGGAAGAGTTTCAGATCACACTGCTTGAAAAACAGATCCAGGAGATGGACAAAAAACTGGATGAAATCTATCATCGGGTTTCCATTATTCAATTCATGCTGGACAATCATGAAAGGAAAATGAAAGATCTTGAAAAATCAGGCATAATAAAAAGCAGTTCAATTGAGGAGGCACCTCTTCAGGAAGAATCTGTTTCAAGCCGGAACACCCCTGAAATCCTCCAGGAAGCGCCGCTTTCAGGGAAGGAGAATGAGGCCGGCCCGCATTCAATGGCGGGAATTCCTGCAGCCGCAGGGGCATCTGAATCTACATCCAATGCTTCTCCTGATAAAATGTATAATAGCGCACTCGCCCTTTATAAAAAAGGAGATTTTGATAAAGCGGCCTCTGCGTTCATCTCTATTTCCGAGCAGTTCCCGAATCACGATCTTGCGGACAATTCACTTTACTGGGCCGGGGAATGCTATTACTCAAAAAAAAACTATTCCGCCGCCATCCTTTCCTTTAAAAAAGTAGTCACCCGCTATCCGGAAGGAAGCAAAATACCGGATGCATTTCTCAAAACAGGATATGCATATCAGTCCATGGGCGATAAGGGAAATGCGCGGTTATTTCTAAAAAAAGTGATTGAAAACTTTCCCTTCAGCCCGGCAGGCTCAAAAGCTGAGGAGATGTTAAAACGGATAAAATAAACCATTCCTTCCTTATGAATACTGTTCTCCAGTGGTTTTCACTCAAAAATGTAAAAGGCGTCGGCAATCATCTCTTTAAAAAACTGATTGACCGGTTTCAGTTTCCTGAAAATATTTTCCAGGCTACCGTAGATGAATTGATCCGGGTTGAGGGTGTTTTCCCTCCGGTTGCAAAAGCGATCCATCAAAAGAAAATAACAGACCCGGAAAAACAGGAATTTGAATCCGCATATGAAATGGGCATCCGGATCGTTACAATGGTTGATGAGAGCTACCCTTCCTTGCTGCGGGAGATCCCGGACCCCCCACCGTTTCTCTATGTATTGGGTAAACTTGAAAAAAAAGCCGTACACTTGGCGATTGTAGGATCGCGCGATGCCACCCGTTATGGAATCACAACGGCAAAACAATTGAGCCGGGAACTGGTTCGTCATGACATATCCATTGTCAGCGGGATGGCCAGAGGCATTGATACCGCGGCACACGAAGGAGCGATTGAGGCAAACGGTCACACCGTTGCCGTGTTAGGGTGCGGTGTTGATGTTGTCTATCCATCGGAAAATCGATCCCTTTTTCAAAAAATCAAGGAGACCGGAGCCGTGATCTCGGAATTCCCGCTCCATACCAATCCGGAACCCTACCATTTCCCTTTACGAAACAGAATTATCTCCGGCATGTCGGTTGGCACAATCGTTGTTGAAGCTGCCATGAAAAGCGGATCACTCATCACGGCAAAACTTGCTGCAGATCAGGGACGTGAAGTTTTTGCCGTTCCCGGATCCATCCATTCCTTTAAAAGCGCCGGTACACATAACCTTCTGAAGCAGGGTGCGAAACTGGTGGAAACCGCAACAGACGTACTCGAAGAGATCCAGCCGTTCCTTCATCATCATGAATCATCCGGAGCCTCCTCTGAGGTTCCGATCAAAAAAAAACACACAAAGCTTGACTCGGAAGAGTCAATTGTGTTTAAAGCCCTTGAGCCATATCCGGTTCATTTTGATGATATTGTCCGTTCGACCGGCGTTGAGCCGGGAAAGCTGGCGGGTATTTTATTGAAACTTGAACTTGAAGGCATGGTAACCCAAACACCGGGCAAACATTTTTCAAGCTGTGAGGAATAAACGTGTCAAAACCCTTAATTATCGTTGAGTCCCCAACCAAGGTAAAAACCATCAAAAAGTATATCGGGGATCAATTTAATGTAACCGCCACTTCGGGCCATATAAAAGATTTACCCCCCAATGAAATGGGAATTGATATTGAAAACAATTTTACGCCAAAATATATCGATATCAAAGGAAAACAGAATGTTATAAAATCTTTAAAGGCCGCGGCCGCCAATGCGTCCGATGTTTACCTGGCTCCTGACCCGGATCGGGAGGGAGAAGCCATTGCCTATCACACTGCGGATATCCTGAAGAAAAAAGGCCGGAATTTTTACCGCGTGCTTTTTCATGAACTGACCAAAAACGGTATTGATGAAGGAATCCGTTCCGTACACAAACTGAATCAGGATAAATATGATGCACAGCAAACCCGCCGTATCCTCGACAGACTGGTCGGATACCAGATTTCACCGCTTCTGTGGAGAAAGGTACAAGGCGGATTAAGTGCCGGGCGGGTTCAATCGGTTACCGTCCGGATGATATGCGAACGGGAGCGGGCCATTCAGGCGTTTACCCCTGTCGAGTACTGGTCCGTCACAGCCAATCT
>CAMBQS010000287.1 GCA_945870015.1 Desulfocicer vacuolatum DSM 3385 | reverse complement strand
GCCTGGCTGATTTTCAGTTCCTGAAAATGGAGTTTTCGGAAAGGATTGATTTTCAGCCCCGGAAGATGGATGTTTTCTCCACGGCTGTTTTCAATCCGGTCCCGATCCAGGAAAAGACAGGTTATGCCATCCGGCTGGATTGGATCTTTTGCAAAGATGCAGCAGAATCCGGCTGAATCCGTATTCCCGACAGGAGGGGTGATTCCGTTCAATACCAGGGTGTTTCCCTTATCAATCAGTTCAATCTTCCCGTCTCCGGGACTGTCTGGAAAAATAACAGATGCCGGTGCAGCACCATATCCCTCCATCCGGACGATCTTTGTCGAGTAGGTCTCACAACAATCCGGCCGGCTATCCGTAAGGGGCATGCAGGCGGCGAAGTGATGAGCAAATACCGATGCAATCCCTGCACATTCCGAAGCAATGGTATCGAGGACAAGAGCGCAGCAGATTGCCGGATATCCGGCACCGCCATATACTTCGGGAAGCAGAAGCGAGGGGATATCCAGTTGCGCGCTTTTGGACCAGATTTCCTGCAATGCTTCCGGGGATGGATTCAGATCCGTCTCCAGAACCTGTTCCCGGATTTCCTTCCGGGCAAATCGTTTGCATTCATTTACAATTTCATTCAGTTCCTTGAATTGCATTTCATGATTCTCCAATGCCGGTCCGTTGTTTTATCAACTCAACATTCCGATTGTGTTGTGAAAAAGATCGATCCGGTTTGCCTGGTTTGAGCCTTCATAAATCTGGGTTACCTTGGCATCCCGGAAATATTTTTCAATTCCAAGATCATAAGCCATGCCTTCAAGTCCGACAATATCGAGGACGCGGGAACTTACCCTTACGGCAAGATCGGTTCCAGACACTTTCAGGGCGGAACCTTCGGTTACAAATTTTTCCACCAGTTTATCGGTTACAATACCGGCCTTGTATCTGCTTCCGGCAAGACTGATCAGTTTGTTCCGGGCAAGATTCATCACGAAATCTCCCAGGATCAGTTTTTTGGAAAGAGTTTTCAGGGATACCTTGATAGGGAGTTTTTCAAACAGACTCCATACATGATAGGTATCCATGGATATGGCAAAATTATAGCATGCAGCCCGGACTGCCATGATATCTTTCATCATGTCGGAAATGGCAAACTTCACCCAGTCTTCGTCCAGCAGCCGATGATTTTTAATCTTTTTCCGGTGCGCAAACTGGATGCAGTGGTCCAGAGCCCCGCGAGCCATCGCAGCGCCGCAAAGACCAATATATCCCCGTGTGATGGAGAGGATTTCCCTTGTGTGCCGCAGCCCTCTGCCGGGCGGTTCCCACAGGTTTTCTTCCGGTACAAAAACGTCATCAAAGAAGATTTCCGCTGTCTGGCTTGCTTTCTGACCGCATTTCCGTTCAATCCGGCCGATGGAAAATCCCTTTGTATCCGCCGGCACAAAAAAAGTGGCCATGGATTCTCTGGGGTGGGACGGGTCCATGGGGATGGTTGCAATGACATAATGGGCAAGGCTCCCGTTGGTGATAAAACACTTGGTTCCGTTCAGACGATATCCGCCCGGAACCTTTCTGGCATTGGTTGACGGCTTCATCAAGGCCATGGCTTCGCCATCTTCCATATCGGTTCCGGCGCCGGGTTCCGTGATGGCCCAGGCCCAGAACAGCGGTTCCCCTTTTTCCTGTGCATCGGTCATCATCCGGATAATCTTGAGAACGATATCGGTTTTGCATTCAACCAGCGCACCCAGGAGGCCAAAGGTGTTGAATGTTATGTTGGCGGCATTTGCCAGGCAAACACTTGCCAGTTCCTCCACAAGAACCGCATTGTCCAGGGCACTCCACCCAAGCCCTCCCAGTTTTACCGGAATGGCTGCAATGTTCAGTTTGAGATGGTTTGCCTTTTGCCACAGATCCCAGTCAACATACCGGGGATTTTTGTTGCATTCCGTATCGATCGCAAGCACCCTGGGCAGCATCTCTTCCCTTGCAAATTTTCTGGCAATCCGCTGGGCGGTTTCTGCCTGGGCAATATATTGCGGGCAGGCTTTTTTCAGTTTTCCCAATGCCGGAATCGTATCCACCAGATCCGGTGCATTGGCAAACATTCCGTATTTCAGATCATTCGTTTCCATATGGTTTTCCTCCGGCAGATGGAGTTTTGTCTTTGAAATAATGTATAATTGACAATATTTTGACCCATGTGTCAATATTTTTTTAACTTTACACTTCAAACCTTCTGAAGATTATTATTCTCATGATATCCTTTTCAAAGAAAAAATCCGGAAAACAAAAAAATCGAAGTTTCTGTTTTACATCCTGTTAAAAAGCCCGACACCCTGCTCATGGATGGAAGATTTTGCCATGCGCTGGAAAGGCGATTACATGCTGAATTATCAGTCTATTTTTTGTGGTATGACATCTGTCTGGAGATGGCATGCCTATTGCTCAACCATAGACCAGACTGAAAATTGGTAACATATACCAAATCATACGATTCAGAAAGGGGATGCCATGGCCAATCAATTTAAAATCATGACCGCAGTAGATCTTTCCAGGTATTCTGAGGCAATTATCCGCTACAGCCGGTGGCTGGCCAATGAACTGAAAGCAGAGATGGTGATGGTCAGTGTGATTAATCAGCGGGATCTGGACATTGTTCAACGGGCAATGTTGGGGTATGAAGCGTTTTCTTTTCCAGATTATCTTTCAGAACAGATACAGGAACGGGAGCTCAGGATGAAGGAGCTTTTTGCATCAGTGGAATCAACCGTAACAACTTCGTGTCAGTATCTTGTCCGGCAGGGCATACCCTATCAGGAGATTCTGAAAGCAATTGAAAAGGAAAAACCCAATATGCTTGTTCTCGGGACAAAAGGGAGAAGTAACATTGCCGATGTGGTGATGGGCTCCACAGCCAGAAAAATTTATCGCAGGTCACCCATACCGTTGGTGATCATTCCAGCCAAGTATCATGTACTTCCTTGAGGAATGGATGGTTTTTCGTTTTCGTTCCTCTGGTGAAGGAAGAAAAAACATAAGGAGAAAACGCTATGCTGATCCGATATTGGATGAGTCAACCGGTCATTACCATCAATAAAACAGATTCGATGCAGCAGGCCGTTGCCGTGATGAAGGAGAGGAATGTCCGCATGCTTCCGGTCGTGGACAAGGGCAGACTTTGTGGAATCATTACAGATCGTGATCTGAAAAGATCATCCGCTTCGGATGCAACGAGTCTGGACGTCCATGAACTGCTGTATCTGATTGCAAAGATAAAAGTGGAAGATATCATGACCCGCGATGCAGTGACGATTCACCAGGATCTGACCATGGAGGAAGCGGCGGATATCATGCTGGAATATAAAATTTCCGGTGCGCCGGTGCTGGATGACACGGGAAAATTGTGCGGGGTCATTACGCAGACCGATATATTCAAAGCCACCATTTATATTACCGGCTTGAAAAAGAAAGGGATTCATCTTTCTCTTCTCCTGCCGGATGTCCCGGGTTCGATTATGGATATTGTGAATGTTGTCCGGAGCTTTGATGGACGAATGGCCAGCATTCTTTCGACCTACGAACGAGCACCCGAAGGGTTTCGAAATGTGTATCTGCGGTTTACCAATGTATCCCGTGACCGTCTCCATGATATGATGGAAATTTTAAGAAGCAAAGCAACGCTTCTGTATATGGTGGATCACCGTGAAAATCAGCGGATCATTTTTCGCAATCGGTAGGTAGGAGTTTTCCATGAGTACAGAACAGCTTGAAAAAGTATTTCATCCCGGTTCCATTGCCGTTGTCGGGGCATCCACCAATCCGGATTCAGTGGGCTATGCGGTAATGAAGAATTTAGCGGAAGGGGGATTTGCAGGCCCTGTATATCCTGTGAACAAAAAACACCATGTGTTCATTGGAAAAAAGTCATACCAGTCGCTTCATCAGATCGATGAACCCATTGATCTGGTCGTGATTGCTGCACCCATGGAAGTGGTACCGGAGGTGATTGCCGAATCCTGCCGGATTCATGCTGCGGGAGCAGTCATCATTTCCGCCGGCGGAAAAGAAACCGGTGAGCAGGGACGTCATCTTGAAGCAAAAATCCGGGAAGCAGCCAAAGACAGCACCCTGAGAATCATCGGGCCAAACTGTCTGGGAATCATGTGCAGCGCCTCATGCCTGAATGCCAGCTTTGCCACCCGTATGCCGTTGGAAGGAAAACTGGCATTTATCTCCCAGAGCGGTGCCATCTGTACGGCAATTCTTGATTTTTCGGTGAAGGAGAATATCGGTTTTTCCCATTTTATCAGCTTAGGTTCCATGCTGGATGTCGATTTTGGAGATATCATCGATTATCTGGGAAGTGATCCCAAGGTCAGCAGCATTGTCATGTATGTGGAAAATCTGGTCCGGCAACGCAATTTTATGAGCGCCGCAAGGGCGGTAAGCCGGATTAAACCCATCATTGTGCTGAAAGCCGGAAGGACAAAGCAGGGAGCCCAGGCTGCCTCTTCCCATACCGGTGCAATGGCCGGCACGGATGAGGTTTATGATGCTGCATTTCAACGGGCGGGAATCGTCCGGGTGAAAACGTTTGAGGAATTATTTGATGCAGCGGAAATTCTTTCCCGAAAAGGCAGATCCATTGGTCCGAACCTTGCGATTCTTACCAATGCGGGCGGGCCTGGAGTCATGGCTGCGGACGCGCTGTCCGACTATGGTGTTTCACCGGTACAGTTGTCTCCCGATACCATGAACGCACTCAACGCCTTTCTTCCACCTTACTGGAGTCATGGAAATCCCGTGGATATACTGGGAGATGCAACGCCGGGAAGATACGCTGCTGCGGTATCGATACTCCTCAAGGCCAGAGAAGTACAGGGGCTGCTTGTCATGCTTTCCCCTCAGGCCATGGCGGATGCCACTGCTGTCGCCGAGAGG
>CAMBQS010000286.1 GCA_945870015.1 Desulfocicer vacuolatum DSM 3385 | reverse complement strand
TGAAGTCGTTGTATCTTTTGGTCATGATCCTTTACCTTGTGCAGGATAATCGCATTTGGAGTGTCAGCTTTTAAATTCCCCCCTTGGGGGCAGGGGGGTGTTGATCCGCTTTAAAAATGGAAACTTTGTAGAATTATCAAGCTGTTGTTACACCCCCCTTAAACCCCCCTCAAGGGGGGAATAGCTTGAATAAGGATATTATTCCCAAATACGATTACCCTGTTAGCTTGTGACTGTCCCCTTGACCTATTGTGCTGCCGACGATATATTCTGTTAATTTTTAATCTCTATACTCTTTTTTACGGATATTCCAGCAGATATGGCTTTTTACAGCAAGAAATATGATGTCATTGTGGTTGGCGCCGGACATGCAGGGTGTGAGGCTGCGCTTGCCGGTGCCAGAATGGGTTGCAGGGTTCTGCTGCTGGCCATTGATCTGGATAAGGTTGCAGCCATGCCTTGCAGCCCTTCCATTGGCGGAATGGCCAAAGGCCAGCTTGTCAAGGAGATCGATGCGCTTGGCGGAGAGATGGCCAGGATAACGGATAAAACAGCCATTCAGTACCGGACACTGAATACCAAGAAAGGGCCGGCGGTTCACTCTTCCAGGACACAGAACGATAAGGCACGATATCATCTTGCCATGAAGGCGGTATTGGAAGACCAGCCCAACCTGGATCTCAAACAGGCTTTGGTTGAAAGAATCATCATCGAAAACAATCAGGTTACCGGGATTCAGGATCAGACCGGGTTCGGGTTTCAAGCCCCTTGTGTGATTCTGGCAACCGGTACGTTTTTAAGCGGTCTGGTTCATATCGGATCAACGCAGATACAGGCGGGAAGAGCCGGTGAGTTTGCATCCTATGTACTGCCGGTTCAACTGAAAGATCTTGGATTTACGCTGGGAAGGATGAAAACAGGAACCCCGCCCCGGTTGAACAAGAACAGTATTGATTTTTCATGTTTTTCCATTCAGCACGGTGAAACCGATCCCTGCCTTTTTTCCCTGTATTCCAAAACCGTTTCGCTTCCCCAGATTCCAAGTTATATCGGTCGCACCAATCCAACAAGCATACAGATCGTGAGGGACAATTTACACCATTCCGCCCTGTACAGTGGCGCAATTAAAGGTGTTTCCGCCAGATACTGCCCTTCTTTCGAAGACAAGGTTGTCCGGTTTCCGGAAAGAGACGGCCATCAGATTATCCTGGAACATGAAGGGGTTGACACTTCGGAAATCTATGCCAGCGGACTGGGCAACAGCCTTCCCTTTGAAATCCAGCTTCAGTTTTTCCGGTCTGTAAAGGGGCTGGAAGAGGTGGAAGTCATGCGGCCTGCCTATGCCATTGAATATGACTATGTAGACCCCATTCAGCTTATGCCGACCCTTGAAACCAAGCGCATATCCGGTTTATACATGGCCGGGCAGATCAACGGAACTTCCGGGTATGAGGAGGCTGCGGCCCAGGGATTATGGGCAGGCATCAATGCTGCCTGTAAAATCCAGGGACGGAATCCGTTTGTGCTGGACCGGTCTCAAGCATACATGGCTGTGCTGATCGATGATCTTGTGACCCTGGGAACAAAAGAACCCTACCGGATGTTTACGTCCAGGGCGGAATACCGCCTCATGCTCCGGGAGGATAACGCCGATCTGCGGCTGGCTGAAATTGGAAATGAGCTGGGGCTTGTTTCTCCGGATATGATGGCGGATGTCAGAGAACGAAAGAAGCAGATTCAAAAGGAGATCAAAAGGATTCAATCCATTGTCATCAAACCGGATCTGAAAACCAATTCATACCTGGAAGACTGCGGATCCAAACCCATTGAGACCGGAGTTCACCTGGATCAGTTGTTGAAAAGGGCTGAAATCAATTATCAGGCCGTAGAAACCCTGTCCAAAAGTCCGGAGCCTATATCACCAAAAGTCGCAAAACAGGTGGAGATCGAAGTGAAGTATGAAGGGTATATCCAGAAACAGTTAAATGAGATAGAAAAGTTTAAAAACCTGGAAAAAATCCGGATACCGGATGAATTCCCCTATCAGAATGTCCATGGCCTGTCCAATGAACTGAAAGAGAAGCTTGCAAGGATACGGCCGGCATCTCTGGGGCAGGCCTCCAGGATTTCCGGTATCACGCCGGCAGCCATTTCCGTACTCATGGTCACATTGAAATCCATGGAACGTTCATCTTCACCTTGACACAGGTGAAATTGGAACTTATGTTAGCTCCTGATAATATTTAGAATTGCAGATGAACAAATCATTTTTTAACCCGAAGAAGGAAGACAAAGATGGCGGATACCGATTATTATAAAATTCTCGGTGTGAATAAAGACGCGACCCCGGATGAGATTAAAAAGAAATATCGAAAGCTTGCCATGAAGTACCATCCGGATAAAACAGAGAATGATAAGGCAGCGGAAGCCAAATTCAAGCAAGTCAGCGAAGCCTATGCGGTGCTGAGTGATCCGGAAAAACGGAAGCAATACGATACCTTCGGGTCATCTGATTTTCATCAGAAGTTTACGCAGGAAGATATTTTTAAAAATTTTGATTTTGGTTCCATTTTTAAGGAATTTGGTTTTGGAGGAGGCGGTGCGCGGTTTTCCTTTGGAGGAGATGACCCCATGGGGGGAGGACGCGGCAGGAGAGGCACCAGGCAAGCACCCGTAAAAGGATCGGATATTGTCTACGAGCTGCCCATTACACTGGCGGAAGTGGCAACCGGGGCAAACCGTACCATAGCGCTTCAGCATGCCGGGCATTCGGAAACAATAACCGTAAAAATTCCAGTCGGCATGACCGATGGCAAAAAACTGCGTCTCGTCGGCAAAGGAGAGTCCAGCCGTTTTGGGGGGCCGTCCGGTGATCTTTTCATCGTTTCCAAGGTTCTTGCGGACCCGGTATTCACGGTGGAAGACACAGACCTCCATGTTATCCGGGAGATCAAGCTCACGGAAGCCATCCTCGGAACCACGATTCTGGTTCCGACCATTGATAAAAAGGAATACAACCTGACCATTCCTGCAGGAACAAAGCATAAAACCAAGATGCGGCTTTCCGGTCAGGGTTTGCCTGCAATGAAAACCGGCACGCGGGGAAATCTGTATGTTCATATCCATATCCGGATGCCGAAAACATTGACCGAGGAACAGAAAAGGCTGGTCGCTGAACTTTCAAACACCGGGTTGTGAACGTCAGAATTCAATCCCCTCTATTTTGGTTCTTGCCCAAGTAAATGGGTTGACAAACGGATATAATCCATATAGGGCTATCCAAGGATATAGGTATAATGAATCAAATAGGATACAGTCAATTCGTCAGATTGATAATGAACCTGTGAGGTCTGATGGATCGGAAATTGATCTAGTACTTTTTATTATCAAAAATGCCTGAACTTGTCCCTGTCCTGTCAAAAGATGAAATCCGTGAGATGATTTCCGAGCTCGCCCGGAAAATCTCTTCGGAATATAAAGGGCGACCGCTCGTTCTTATCGGCGTTTTAAAAGGGGCATTTGTTTTTTTGGCTGACCTCACAAGAAACATTACCATTCCGCATGAAATTGACTTCTTAGGTGCCGCCAGTTATGGATCAGGTACGACTTCATCCGAAACAATAAAGCTGACCAAAAGCATTGAGACAAAATTGCAGGGAAAGGATGTGCTGCTGGTCGAAGATATCATTGATACTGGAATTACCCTTGAGTATTTAATTGAATATGTTAAAAGTTTACAGCCGGCTAGCATAAAGGTTTGTACGCTGATCGACAAGCATCAGCGGCGTCGGAAAAAGATAAAAATAGACTTCGCTGCCCATATCGTCCAGGAGGGATTTCTGGTTGGATATGGTATGGATTATGCGGAAAAATATCGAAATTTGCCTGAAATTTACCATCTGAAATTATAACCAGTGAGGAAAACTTATGATAATTACCTGTGAGGAATGCGGTATCAGCTTTAATTTGGATGAAAGCCTGTTGAAACCATCTGGGTCAAAGGTCAGATGCTCCAAATGTAAAACCGTTTTCACAGCATACCCTCCCGAACCGGAAATAATACCGGTGCCATCCGGAGCTGGTCAGGGCGCTGCATCTGAATCAGACAATGATATGGATTTTTCGGATTTGGAGCAGATGCTGGATTCGGATGATTCCACTCCGGATGATTTGGAAAAGAAGGATGAATCCGGCACAAAAACCACTGAGGTTGACGATGATATTGATGAAGAAATCGATATTTCAGGACTCGAAGATATGCTTGACTCATCCGATGATATGGAAGTGCCGTCAAAGGATGACCTGGATCTGGATCTCGCTATTGGTTCGGATGAAGATACAGAGACGGAAGATGCGGTGTCTGAAGAGAAAGAGTTGGATGATCTGGATCTGGACATCTCATTTGATATAGAGGATGATACTGAGTCCGATATGATTGAAGAAGATGTTGCCGTGGACGATGATCTGGATCTGTCCCTGGAATCGGGTGAAGAAGATGAAGAAGAGACAGCGGGGGCCTCAGATGAGTTGGATGATCTGGATCTTGACTTGTCTCTGGAATCGGATGAAGAAAGCGAAGAAGAGACAGCAGGCACCGCAGATGAGTTGGATGATCTGGATCTGGACTTGTCCCTGGAATCGGATGAAGAAGGCAAAGAAGAGGTTGCTGAAGAAGAAGGGTTGGATGATCTGGAACTTGAATTGGACGGTGTCGAAGAGGAAGGTGCCTTGGAATCTGACTTGCTTTCTACAAAGACCGTTTCTGAAGTCGAAGATGATTCCGATGATCTGGATCTGGAATTGGATATCGATGAGGACGCCGGTGAAGAGGATGAGGAAGAGATCGATCTGGCTGAGCTTGAACAGACGCTTGAAATGGAACTGCTATCTCCTGTTGGTGGCGATGAAGACTCCGGAAAAGAAGTTGAAAATGTAGAGCTTGAGCTGTCAGATGATG